>JAFUKI010000101.1 GCA_017467815.1 Clostridia bacterium | reverse complement strand
TGCCCAGCTGAATTCGATCTGGAGGCACGCGCCGTTTTCAAAACGGATGAAGCCCATTGCCAGGTCTTCTACGTCAAAGGTACCGTCCGCTTTTGCTTCGCCGAATGCGGAGTGTACAGAGTCACTCTCCGCTTTGTTGTCGGCAAACTTGCTGTAGGTACAGCCGCTTACCGCTACCGGCTTCGGATTGCCCATCAGCCACATAGCCAGGTCGATCATGTGTACGCCAAGGTCGATCAGGGGACCGCCGCCGCTCTTTGCCTTGGTGGTGAACCAGCCGCCCTTGCCGGGAATACCGCGGCGACGGATCCAGCCGCAGCGTCCGCAGTAGATCTCGCCTGCTTTGCCTTCTTCAATAAATTTCTTCGCGTACTGGGAGCCGCCGTGGTAACGGTTGTTGCGCATTACCATCAGCACAGCACCGGACTTTTCGGATGCTTCCTTCATCTTCTGTGCTTCGGATGCGTTGATTGCGTCCGGCTTTTCGCAGAATACGTGGATACCGCGTTCCAGAGCGTATACGGCGATGATGGAGTGGAAGTCGTTGGGGGTGGCAATGTCGATCGCATCCGGCTTGATGGTTTCGATCATTTCCTTGAAATCTTCAAAAACAGGGGTGTCTGCTGGCAGACCGTTTCTTTCCAGAGGCCATTTGCACTTTTCAACATCCAGATCGCAAAGTGCTACCACTTCAACCTTCGGGTTTGCGGCGTGGCAGTCAATGTGGATGTTTCCCATACCGCCAAGTCCAACCAGCGCAACACGAAGTTTCTTATCTTTCTTGCAAGCCATATCGTTTATCTCCTTTTAAAGAAATTAGGATCGGTGTAATATAACCAAAAAGTATTATACCTGACTATGGGGGAAATGTCAACATTTTTCGACGAAAAAAATGGGGGGCAGGGATCTCACCAATATAGGGGGTTCAAATCGCACGTTACAACTCATCCGTCTGCCACCTTCTCCTGAGGCAGGTATATCTCTTGGGGAAGGCTACACAGTTTGGGCGATGGTCGAGAGTTCGGTTTTCACCAGTGGAATATTTTTTGGTCTATGCGGAAAATAAAATCCCTTTTTTTCCAAAGTTTTTTGAAAAGAGGGATGGGGGAGGAGAACTGCTGCGCAAATCTCCAGGGGAGGGAGAAATACTTTTTCGCAAAAAGTGTTTCTCTCTCCCCCGCAAAAAAACACCCCATAATTTCATATATTTTTGCATTATTCATAATTCTGCTCTTGAACCTTGGGGGGATTCGCGGTATACTATGAGAATAAGATATATTTTGAGGTGAGATTTATGAATATCAAGAAGAATTTGTGTGTTATTGCGGCGGCGGTGCTGGCGGCTGTATCGCTCAGTGCCTGCAATCAGGATGCGACTGCGCCCAATGGGTATATTACGGCTTCCGGTGAGGCGGCGGGGTATCATTTTTATGTACCCAAGGACTGGACTGTGGATCTGTCTACCGGAGCTACCAGTGCGTACTGCTCCCCTGAAGATCCGTCTTCCGTTTCCGTTATGAAATGGGAACTGCCGTCTTCTGATACCACGCTGGAAGACTGGTGGAATATGAATATGGAAGATATCGAAATGGTTTTCCGGGACGTGGAGATCGTTTCCGAAGCCGATACCACCGTTGACGGCGCGTATGCCAAGACCTACGTATACAACGCTTCTCTGGGTGAGTTTAACTACACCATCCAGCAGACTGCCGCGATCCGCGATTACCAGATCTATCTGTTCACCTATACTTCCACTGCCGACAATTTTGCCGCCCATGAGGAAGAAGTGGCGCAGATGCTGCAGTACTTCACTTTTGACTGAGATGCATCCCATGGAATACCATTATCTGGATAACGCCGCCACTACCCGTCCCTCCGATGCGGCTCTGGAAGGGATGCGTCAGGCGGAACAGTATTACGGCAATCCCTCCTCCGTACACGGCGCCGGCATGGAAGCAAACCGCTTTCTGACCGCCTGCCGGGGAAAAATTGCCGCCGCACTGGGGCTTTCCCCCCTCGCCCCCAACCGGCTGATCCTGACTTCCAGCGGTACGGAGGCGAACAACATCGCCATCCTCGGCTGTGCCTACGCCAAAAAGCGCAAACCTGTGGGAAATTCCCTCGGTACCATCCTTCTCAGTGACGGAGAACATCCTTCCATGGAAAAACCGGCACAACGGCTGGAGAGTGAAGGCTATACCGTCGTCCGTATCCCTACCGCAAAAGGGGTACTGGACCTCGCCGCACTGGAAACGGCACTGACGGATGCTGTATCCCCCGTGATCTTCGCCGGATTCATGCTGGTCAATAACGAAACCGGCGCTCTGTATGACGTAAGATCCGCCGCCGCACTGGTGAAACGCCATCACCCCGGCGCGCTGGTACACTGTGACGCGGTACAGGGATTTATGAAGACCCGGTTCACCCCCAAAACCCTGGGCGTGGATACCCTGACCGTCAGCGCCCACAAAATCCACGGTACAAGGGGCGCCGGCGCTCTGTACATCGGTGCGGATGTGGAAAAGCAGAAGAAGATCGTCCCCGTTATGCCCGGCGGCGGTCAGGAATTCGGCTACCGCAGCGGTACGGAGAATCTGTTCGCCATCGGTGCCTTTGCCCATGCCTGTCAGGAGGAACAATCCCGTTTCGCCGCCAACCGTGCCGCGGAAAATACCTTACGCGAAACCCTGCTGTCCTCTATCGCTCCCCTGGCTGACGAAGGGGTGCAGTTCAATATCCCGGAAGGTACTTTTGTGCCGGGGATCCTGAATCTGTCCCTGCCCGCCATCCGGAGTGAGATCATGCTCAACTATCTTTCCGGCAAAGGGATCTATGTTTCCGCCGGTTCCGCCTGTTCCGCCCATGCCCATAAGGAAAGCGCCGCCCTGAAAGCATTCGGTCTGTCTCCCGAAGCCATGGACTGCGCCCTCCGTATCAGCTTCGACCATACCAATACCGAAGGGGATATTCTGGCTCTGGCGGCGGCGCTGAAGGAAGGCATTGCCGGATTACAGAGAAAACGGTAACGATTATGAATAAGAAAGAACACCTGATACGATTTTTCGCCGTAGGTTTTATCTTCTGTGCCGTCTGCCTGATCTATCTGGGACGGCTGGTATACTTACAGGTTGCCGGTCAGGACTATTACGCCACCACGCCGCCCCCCACCTATTACACCCGTACCGTGCCCATTCAGGCACACCGGGGGGAAATCTACGACCGCAACGGCGTTCCGCTGGTAACCAATGCCTACAGCTACACCTTACAGCTGGACTACGGCTCCTTCCCCAAGACGGAAAGCGCGCGGAATGAACTGCTTCTGACCATATTCAGCGCGTCGGAACAGCACGGCGTTGCCCTGAATACCCCATCCTTCTCCCCCTTTGTCATCGGAGAGGGTCACGGCACGGTCACCATCCGCTACAGTGAGGAATATTATTCGTACGCCGGCGGTAAAAAGTCCCGGTATCTCAAACTGATCGACGGACTGAATGTGGACGATCCGGCTGACGTGGATGCCTGTGCGGTAGCGCTGATGAACCGATACGAACTGTTGGACGAGGACGGGCGGCTTATCTATTCCCCCACCAAGACCCGCAAGCTGCTGATCTACCGGCTGGATATTGAACTGTCCAATTTCTCCCGGGTGGAGCCTTACGATATCGGCACGGAGATCCCCTTCGATTTTCTCACCCACGTGGAGGAGACCTGTCCCAGAGGGATCCGTATCCATACGGAAGTCCGCCGGCATTACAATTACCCCGGTTATGCTTCCCATATTTTAGGTCTGGTCAGCGCCATTCCCGATTCCAATGTGGAATACTACACGGAACGGGGGTATGCGCTGGACGCCGTTGTGGGCATATCCGGTGCGGAATACTCCTTTGAAGCCTATCTCCGGGGTGTGGACGGGGTTCTGACCATCACCGAAGACAATTACGGCAATATTGTTTCCATGGAAGTGACCAAGGAACCCGTTGCCGGGAACGATGTGTACCTGACCATTGACATCGGTATGCAGATAGCGGCGGAAAACGCTTTGGCGAAGAATGTACAGCAGATCCGGGACGAAGCCGATCCCGACAACCCCTTATCCGGTGAGGACGCCTCCTCCGGCGCACTGGTGGCAACGGATGTGGATACGGGCGAACTGCTTGCCATCGCTTCCTATCCCACCTACGATCTGTCGTCCTACAACGCGGACTACACACTGCTGGCAACCGACCCCACATCCCCCCTGCTGAACCGGGCACTGCGTGGTACCTACGCCCCCGGTTCCACCTTCAAGGTCGGCGTGGCAGTGGCGGCTTTGTCGGAAGAAATCATCGAAGCGGACACCCTGATCGACACCAAGGGGCAGTACACCTACTACAAGGACTTCCAGCCGGCGTGCTGGATCTATGCCCACGGAGGCGTACACGGAGCGATCAACGTAACCGAAGCGATCCAGGAGTCCTGCAACTATTTCTTCTTTGAAGTCGGACGGCTTCTGACCATTGACAAAATGAATACATGGATGGAAAAGTTCGGTCTGGGACTTTCCACCGGCATCGAGCTGTACGAGGAAACGGGGATCCTGGCAGGTCCGGAATACCGTGACGAAAACGGACTGGACAAATGGAGTCCCGGTGACACCCTTGCCGCCGCCATCGGTCAGTCGGACAACCTGTTCACCCCTCTGCAGATGAATATGTACCTGACCACCCTGCTGAACCGGGGCACACGCTACAGCGCACGGCTTCTGTATTTTGTAAAGGATTACGACAAAACAACGGTGTACAACTCTGTCCCGAAGGTTCTGACCCGGACGGAGATCTCCGATGAAATTTTCGCCATTGTGAAACAGGGTATGCGTAACGTAATGGACAACGGTTCGGCAGCACGTATATTTGCCGGTTATCCCATTCCCGTAGGCGGCAAGACCGGTACGGCGCAGGTTTACACCACCAAGAGTGACAACGCCATCATGTCGGCTTTTGCGCCCTACGACGATCCTGCCATTGCGGTAACCTGTGTGATCGAGCAGGGATACAGCGGCACGAAGGCAGGTTATGCCATCAAGGATGTATTCGATTATTATTTCGGACTGAACAAATAAAGCGGGTCATCCCGGAAAGGGGGCAAAAAATGCCTGATATACATCGTATCATCCCGATACTGAAGACTTTGTATCCGGATGCTGTCTGTTCGCTGGAATGGAGCGGAGATCCGTGGAAGCTGCTGGTCATGGGCAGACTTTCGGCACAGTGTACGGATGAACGGGTGAACCTGGTCTGTCCGGCGCTGTTTGACCGTTATCCCGATGTTTACGCCATGGCGGCGGGCGATGTGGACGAGATCGGCGCATACATACGCTCCTGCGGTCTGTGGCGGACGAAAGCGGAAAGCCTGAAAGGTGCGGCGGAATGTATTGTACTTCGTCACGGCGGCAAAGTTCCGGCGGACAGGGAAGCACTTCTGGCACTGCCGGGCGTAGGGCGGAAGATTGCCAACCTGGTACTGGGCGACGCTTTCGGAATCCCCGGCATCGTAGCGGACACCCACTGCATCCGGATCAACGGACGGCTTGGGTTTTATCCCACCGAAATGAAGGATCCGCTGAAAGTGGAGAAAATTCTCGCCCCCATTGTTCCGGCGGAAGAACAGAGTGATTACTGCCATCGGATGGTATTATTCGGCAGAGAATACTGCATGGCACGAAATCCCCGGTGCGGAGACTGTCCGCTGGCAGGCGAATGCGGCACTAAAGCAAAAGCCAAATCACATCACGTCGCAGTCCCCCATCCCCAGCAGATCAACACAGTCCCGACCCCCAAAAAGCCTTGACAATCCCGGATAAACATGATACACTAAATGCAACAATATACATTGGAGGAAAAATATGCTTTACACAATCGAAAACAGCAAAATCAAGGTAACCATCACCGATATGGGTGCAGAAATGACCTCTCTGGTGCTGAAGAAGACCGGCACGGAATATCTGTGGCAGGGCGATCCGACCTACTGGACCGGTCATGCGTACAACCTGTTCCCCATTTGCGGACGTCTGTGGGAAGGCAAATACACCTATCAGGGCAATACATACGAAATGAATCTCCACGGCTTTGCGCGCAAGACGGAATATGCGGTAGCAGAACAGAAGGAAGATTCCATCACCTTCCGTCTGGCGGACACCGATGTAACCTATGCCCAGTATCCCTTCCATTTTGAGCTGCTGCTGACCTATTCTCTGGAAGGCGCTGCTGTCAAGACCACGTTCCACATCACCAATAATGATGAAAAGGAACTGATCTTCGCCATCGGCGGACACCCCGGCTTCAACGTACCCCTTGCAGAAGGCGAGACCTTTGAAGATTACACCATCTCCTTCTCCGACAAGTGCGAACCCCGCCAGCTCTGCATGAGCGAGACCTGCTACTACCTGAACGACACCAAGCCTTTCAAGCTCCGCTGCGGCAAGAGCTTCAAGCTTGCTCACGACCTGTTCGACAACGACGCCGTATTCCTTACCGACATGGCTCCCGCCGTTACCCTCAAGTCCGGCATCTCCAAGCACTTCGTTAAGGTATCCTACCCCGGCATGAACTACCTCGGCTTCTGGCACGCCCCCAAAACCGAAGCCCCCTACGTCTGCATCGAACCCTGGATCAGCATCCCCGCAGACGACGGCTCCGTCGACAACCTCGAAACCAAACGCAGTATGCTCCGCCTCGCCCCCGGCGCCATCCACGAACAAAGCTTCGACATCGAAATTGGCTGATTGAGGTTTTATTAGTTTTTTGCAGGGGGAGAGGAGAAACTTTTTGCGAAAAAGCTTCTCTCTCCCCTGAAGATTTGCGAAGCAATTCTTCGGCACCCCCCTCTCACTTCAAAAACTTTGAAAAAGGGGGGATTTTTTGTTTTATTTTTGTAATTGTGTAACAAAAGAATAATATTTCTCATATATAAGTAAGACACAAATATCAGAACGTTTATTATAAAGTTTAAAAGAATATTGAGTGAGGAAGCCACTTAGTAGTATTACTTTATAGATCAATTAATATAATTAAATAGGAGGTGAAATTAGAACAAAACTCGACTGGTCTATTTAATGTACATACTATGTGAATATCATAAAATCAAAAGGAGAAAATATTATGAAAAAGCATGTTACACTTACAATTATCATGTGCTTGGTGTTCGTATCCCTCATGGTACTTCAGGTAAGCGCAGGAGCAAGAAGTTATTACCACGGTTGTTACGCTTGTAGTGAGACTGTTGTTGCACGTTGTACAGGTTTTATTTCCAGTACTGATAATCTTAGCCATAAATATAAAACTATTTTGGGGCTGGGCGGTTATACTTGTATCTATAACGAAATTGTTCACGGAACCAGAGAAACCTGTCAAGCAAATTCCGCTCATGTAAATATAGGTGATAATATGCATTATCATGAAGGACATACATATGATGATGTTGGTAAAAATATTTGTGGTATGAAAGATAGTACTCCCTGTAGTTTGAACTCTATAGCATATACATCTAACTAAATAAGTCGAGTTAGATAATTATATTGTTAACAATGGGGCTGTCGCATAATTGTGACAGCTCCATTTCCGTAAAAAATTGAGGTGCTAACAATGTTTTACAAAATGATATATAAACGTAGTTTTCAGAAATATAAAAAAAGTTATATCAATATTTTATGTATTTTTATTTTGTCACTGTCTTTGTTTAGTTTTACAAATATTTATTGTGACTCCTATGCTAATCATTACGATGCTGTTGTGCTCCCAATATTAACAAAAGATCATACATGTGACTTGCGGGTTTCTAATATTACAGAAGAAGAAGCCGAATTGTTTTCGAACATTCGTAATGTAGAGATGGAATATATTGACGGAAATTTAGACTTTTTTTTGATAGATACAAATAAAATTGAAGAAGTACATCAAGAGATCGTGGATATATTTAACAAATATATTTTTAATGATATGCATTCTGCCGATTCACCAGGAGTATATGTGTTTTTTGGTCAAGAGATCCCAAATAACTCTGATGAGGGGATGAGAACAGTGATATTTGTGTTACAAATTGTGTTTTCTATTCTTGGTATCGTTTCAATGGAAATGGTATATAGTGATTACATCAATCGACGTGCTGATGATATTCGTACTTTATCTGGAGTTGGAATAAGTCAAAAACAATTATATAGACTTTTTTGGGACGAATATAATATTGTTTACCTAATTTCATTAGTGATCGGTATTCCTATAGGTGGTCTGATTGTCTATTTGTTTTGTAAAATATGTGAATGGACAGATATGAGTCTAACTAATGCAATCTATCTTGTTTTTGATGTGGATTTCTTTTCTTTAGTTCTTACCATACTATTTAGCTACATTGTGGTTAATATTTCTTTTTTGGTCGTACTGAAACGGATTCTGAAAATGGACGCCTCCTATACCTGCGCGGATACTGTAGTGGAATTCAAGCCTGATAAATCCAGATTTCTGTATTACCGGTCAAAGAGAAGCTTCAGACACTTTTTTCTGTCCGTTCTGCAGAAGCGCAGCACAAATACATATGGAGTTTTAGGGGTTTTCATTGCCTTTATTCTGATGGCATCTGTGTTTTTGCTGAATGGGACAAGTTATGCAGTAACTATGTATGACATGTCCAACAGTGCTGAGCTGGCTGCATTTATATCTAATTTCAGTCTGTTCATTGTACTGATTATCTATGCAATTGTGTTCAGTTGGATCGTTATATATGTTTTTACCAAAAGACAGATGGAATCTTGTTCAGAAACGGTAAAAACTTTGTATATACTCGGTGCGGATGAAAAAACTATATATTCCTGCTTCCGCAGACTGATGATCAGAAGGGTTTTTGTAACGGAATTATTCGGCATTATCCCTGGATTCGCTGCAACATCAAAAATTTTTGAAAAATTCGGTTACCCGGTAACAGTCAATGCCTGGCTGACAGTCGGTATCCCTGTACTGATAATAGCTTATTGGATCGTGTACTTGTTCAGTCTGAAAAAGAATTTTATGAAAAACTGCCGGAACTTTGCGTCCGATGAAACAGGAGGTTAATATGGCACTGCTTGAAGCGAAAAATATCACAAAAGATTTTATCAGCGGAAACCGTACCGTCAAAGCGGTCAATGATATAACAATAAAAATTGAAAAAGGGGAAATGGTTGCGGTAACCGGACCTTCCGGTGCCGGAAAAAGTACGTTTCTGCAGCTTTGTGCGGGTCTGATGAAGCCTACCAACGGAAAGGTTATACTGGACGGAAAGGATTTGTATGCCATGAGCCGTGATGACCTTGCCGAATTCCGCCGCAATCATATCAGCTACATATTCCAGCATTTCAATCTCCTTCCCATGCTGACAGCACAGGAAAATATTGCCGTTCCTTCACTGCTGAACGATATCAAGCCGGAGGACGGGAAACTGCGTGCCATTACAGATAGCCTTGGGATTACAGACCGGCTGGAACATTTTCCTTTTGAAATGTCCGGCGGTGAACAGCAGAGAGTGGCAATCGCCAGAGCATTGATCAACGATCCCCAGTGTATATTTGCCGATGAACCTACCGGAAATCTGGACAGAAAGTCCACGAGAGATGTAATGGATCTGTTCAGTAGACTGAATAAAGATGGACGAACCATCGTGATCGTTACCCATGATCCGGAAGTTGCGGGGTATTGCAGCAGGATCATATCAATTGTGGATGGAAAAACAAATTGATGTTTAAACAATTTTTTGTTTTTTTATTTTCTGCATAAACCAAACCAAATAATACTCCACTGGTGAAAACCTTACTCCCGTCAATCGCCCAAACTGTGTAGCCTTCCCCAGTGGGGGAAGGTGGCAGCCTTAAGGCTGACGGATGAGGTGTAACGTACGATTAGAACCTACTAAATTGATGCAGACCCAATCCCGTTTCCCCCCACATTCCGTAGGGATATATCGCACGCGAAGCGTATATCGCGGACTTAAGGTAAAACCTTAAGTCCCATTCTCCCCCAAAAAAACCTCCCCAACAGTTGCAATTCCGCAGTAGATGTGGTAGAATAATACTATAAATACGGATGATTTGGCATTTTCTGCAAAATCCTGGGAAGGTTGGTATGGTGTTATGAAGAATATACGTGGTTTACTTTGCGGACTTTTGGCGGCTCTGCTGTGTTTGTCGGCTTGCGGCGATAAAGCGACGGGCAGACCTTCGGAGACAGGCGGCGTCGGACGGGACGAAGCGCAGGCTTTTGTACCGGTTGAGCCGGAGACTGCAGAATCGGAAAGCGCCGAGGAGACCGGCGGTACGGAAACGGACAGCCAGGCTGCCGCACCCACTTCGACCGTGCCCACATATTCCATAGAAAACGGCAAGTATGTTTATAACATTCCCGCCCCGGACCGCAGTACCCTGTCCGACCTGTCCGACATCAAGGCGATGAGCAATGCCCTGTTCAGCGACAATGCAAAGGACGACACGACCGGCTCCTGGTATCCCGGCAAAACGGAACGGGATCTCACCACCGGTGAAGTCACCTACAAATGGGACAGAACCAAGGACACGCTGGCGGCTCTGGAGAAATACAACGCCATTTACCGGCAGAACGAAGATGAGAAGGTAATATACCTGACCTTCGACTGCGGTTACGAAAACGGCTGGACGGAACCCATTCTGGATGTTCTGAAAGAAAAAAACGCCCCCGGACTTTTCTTCCTGACGGGGTATTATGTAGAAACCGCGGAAGCCCAGATCCGGCGTATGCTGGACGAAGGGCACGTCCTCGGCAACCACACGGTCAACCACATCAACGCGACCCAGGTAACGCCGGAAAAGTTTATTGAGGAGATCGAAGGTCTGGAAAAGATGATCAGTGACCGCTTCCCGGACGCACCTCCCACTGTATACTACCGTCCCGGCTACGGTGCCTGCAACGAGCGTTCCATCGCCCTCGCCCACAAAATGGGACTCTACACCGTTCTCTGGTCCTGGGCATACTACGACTACGACGAAGATAACCAGATGGAACCCGCCGTCGCCCTCGAAAAAGCCAAACAAGGCCTCCACAACGGCGCCGTCTACCTCTTCCACACCGTAGGCCCCACCAACGCCGCCATCCTCGGCGACTTCATCGACTACGCCCGCGCCGAAGGCTACGAAATCCGCCCGATCATGGGGTGAGTTAATGTGAATTTTTGCAGGGGAGGGAGGAAAACTTTTTGCGAAAAAGCTTTCCTCCCTCCCCTGCACCCCTCCCTCTTTTCAAAAAACTTTGAAAAAAGGGGGATTTTTTTATTTTCGCATAAACCTAACCAAATAATACTCTACTGGTGAGATCCATACTCACCTGACCGCCGATCCTACACCATGGCTCCCTTGAGGCAGGTATGCCTCGGAGGGAGGCTTACACAGTGCGGCATAAATTTAAAGTACAGTTTTCACCAATGGAGTTGGATGATTGAAGATTTTTCCGCAGTCCCCATCCAATCACAACAAAAACTCCGCAAAAAACACATCCAAAAGTTTTTTGCGGAGTCCATATAACAAAATTCAGCTTCCCATTCCCTCACAAACTCACAAGCCAGTTTGCAAAAGAGATAACCGGCAGCAGCGTAGCCGTACACAAAATCGACGTGCTTCCCACGAATTCAGCAGCCGTGCCGGGGTCAATGCTGTAAAGCTCCCCGAACATCGTAATGTTGGCAGCGGAAGGCATGGCAGTCATGACACAGCTGAAGACCACCAGATAATCGGGAAGACCGAGAAGCCAGAGGATGGTGGTTATCAGCAGAGGAAGTACCACCAGACGAATCAGATTTACATAATATACATAAGGATTTTTCAGCAGCTTCAGGAGACTGCGGCGGGACAGATTGGCACCGGTGATCAGTACGGAAACGGGCGTGCACAGACCGCCGACGTAGGAACAGAGATTCGTGAAAGCATCCGGAAGGGGCAGGGGGAGGATGAACAGCAGAATACCGATCAGACAGGGGATCGTGCCGTAATTCACCAGCGCCTTCTTCACCGTCAGTCGGATGTCGCTTCTGCCGCGGGCTAAGATCATGATACCCCATGTCCACGTGAACAGGTAAAAACTCACTACATAAAACGCGCCGTAGAATAAGCCGATGTCACCGAAGATGGATTTCAGAATCGGGAATCCGATAAAACCGCAGTTGGTGAATACCATGGCGAACTCCGCCAGCTTGCCGGCATCCAGATTCTTCCGCAGCGGAAACGCGAACAGGAAGGAGAAGAACGCCAGCAGAAAATGTACGAAGAGTCCCACAACAAAGATGATGCCGCCCGTTTTCAGGTTTTCCGCGGAATAATCCAGTATGATCAGGGAGGAAATCACCAGAAACGGCTGACCTACCTTCACGATCAGCGTGGACAGGTTTTTGGATGAAGTTTCGTCAATGATGCGCAGTTTTCCACAGACAAACCCCACCACCAGCATCAGAAATAAGGTCGCAATCGTGGTCAGCAAAGATGTAAAAGACATAGGTTACCTCAAATTTCAATGTTTTCGACGGCAGTGTGCGGTCGTTTTTTTATCCCAGATGCACATCTTCCGGAACTGCGTCCGAGGGCATCTGCCAGTCGCCGCGGGGAGAGAATCCCACAGACCCCACTTTCGGTCCGTCCGGCAATGCGCTTCTCTTGAACTGCTGGGTGTAGAACCGGCGCAGGAAGGTCCGCAGCCATTTTTCAATCACGTCATCCGCAAATTCGCCGGCAAATGCCGCTTTGGCTTCTCTGTATATCTTCTCCGGCGTTTCTCCCCAGCGTACCAGATGATACAGGAAGAAATCGTGGAGATCGTAGGGACCGACAATGTCTTCCGTCCGCTGGGCGATGTCTCCGTCCTTGGGCGGCAGAAGCTCCGGGGATACGGGTGTATCCAGAATATCTCTCAGCACCTGCGCCAGACGGGTCTTGCCCCCTTCTTCGCAGATATCCGCGTAATAGGATACCACATACCGGATCAGCGTTTTCGGAACACCGCCGTTTACGCCGTAGTTGGACATATGATCCCCGTTGTAGGTTGCCCAGCCCAGTGCCAGCTCGGACAGATCCCCCGTCCCGATCACCAGACTGCCGTCACGGTTGGCAATATCCATGATGATCTGGGTGCGTTCTCTTGCCTGGGCGTTTTCGTATACCACGGAATGGTCCTCCGCGTCGTGTCCGATATCCCGGAAGTGCAGATCCACCGCTTCCTTGATGTCGATGCACCGGAAAGATGTACCCAGTTCCGCCGCCAGCTCTTCCGCGTTGCTTCTGGTACGGTTCGTGGTGCCGAAACAGGGCATAGTTACGGACAGAATCTCCTCATGTCCCCGAGCCAGTATATCCATGGCACGCACCGTTACGATCAGCGCCAGCGTGGAATCCAGTCCGCCGGACAGCGCCACTACCGCGCCTTTCGCATGGGAAGCGCGAAGCCGTTTCGCCAGTCCTCTTGCCTGAATTTCCAGGATCCGGCTGCAGACATCCCGCATGTCTTCCGCTTTTTCGGGGATGAAGGGACGTTTCGCCAGTACGCCGGTCAGATCGGTCTCCCCATATGGGAAGGGGAAGGTTACGACACCGGGAACGGCGATAGCGGATCTTTCATTTTCTGCGCCGGCGTTTTTCCTGCGGTCATGGCACAAATGGCATATGTCCACCACGCCGCAGAGCAGTTTTTCCTCCGTAAACGGACGTTTTTCGGTTATGATCACACCGCCGGATGCAATCAGGGAATGCCCGGAGAATACGTAATCCGTTGTGGATTCCCCTTCTCCCGCACCGCTGTACACGATGGCACAGGTATGCATACCCGACTGTGCAGCAGCCAGACTGCGGCGGTATCCTTCCTTTCCCACGATTTCCGGAGAACCGCCCAGACATACTGCCACGGTGGCACCGGATGCGGTAATTCTTCTCAATCGGGAGTCAGCACTTTCCCATTCCGTACCGATCATACAGCCTACGGAAAGGGCGGGCTGATTGGTACAGGTGAACAGATAATCGCCGAAACAGTAGTCCTTCCCGTCAAGGAAAATCCTGCCGTCTTCCCCCGGGGCGAAATACCGTCTGTCCGCGGCACTGAGACATACTTTGGGGACAATACCCCATATCTTACCGCCGGAGAACCCTACGGCACAGTTGTATAGTTTATCCGATCTTCTCAGGGGAACGCCAACAAACACAAGAATATCCCATGCCGTACTGGCTTCCACCAATCGGAAAAGAGCTTTTTCCGCGCTGTCCAGCAAAGCATCTGTCAGGAACAGATCCCCACAGGTGCAGCCGGTGAGAGAAAGTTCGGGGAAGCAAAGAACATGGACGCCTTTTTCTGCGGCTTCTTGGATACAGCGCAGGATCTCCTGTTCATTCTTCTCCGGCGCGGCTACGGAAATTTCCGGAACCGCTGCTGCAAGTTTGATAAAACCGTGTTTCATGCAGATACCTCGTGATTCTATATCCTTACGAATGGGCAAGCATCAGTTTGATGCGGTTTTCCTGATTTACAGCGGTTGCCCCTGCGTCGTAGTCGATGGCGACAATGTTCACGCCGGGGATCGCTTCCTTGATGGGTTTCATCATGCCCTTGCCGCAGATGTGGTTGGGCAGACAGCCGAAAGGTTGGGTGCAGACGATGTTCTTCACCCCGGAATCCGCCAGTTCCAGCATTTCCGCGGACAAAAGCCAGCCTTCGCCCATCTTTGTGCCCAGTCCGATAAAGCCTTCGGTCAGCGCAATGACGTGGCTGAAGGGGGTCATGGGACGGAATACGCCGTGTTTTTCGATGGCTTCGATCATGTCGCGCTGTTTTTTCTGCAGGAAGTCAAAGGCGACTTTCCATATTTTGGCTGTGATCCGTTTCTTTACGGTAGTGCCGTAGAACTGTCCGTCCATAACGCCGTTGTAGGCACAGTACATGAAGAAGTCCAACAGCCCCGGCATAACCACTTCCGCACCTTCGGAAACGAGGAACGCTTCCAGATCGTTGTTGCCAAGGGGAGAGAATTTCACGTAGATCTCCCCGACAATGCCGACCTTGGGTGCATCCCGCATGGTGCGCGGTACGCCGGCAAAGTCGTTCAGAATTTTTGTATAGTTTTCTTTGATGATGGGATAGGACAGGCGCTTCTGCCCCGCCATTTCCGCTACCAGATGATCCGTCCACTTTTCCGCCAGTGCTTCCGCCTGACCCTTTGTGTTTTCATACGGCTTCACCTGATTCACCAGCGACATCAGCAGATCCCCATACGCCACCGCGTACAGAAGCTGATGGAGCAGCGGTACTGTCAGGGAAAATCCCTCGTGCTTCTCATACCCGGCAACCCCCAGGGGAATGACCGGAATGTACGGATACCCCGCATTGGTCAGAGCCTTGCGCAGAAGGGCAATATAGTTGGACGCACGACAGCCGCCGCCCGTCTGGAACAGCATCAGCGCGGTTTTGTGCGGATCGTATTTCCCACTCTGCAGCGCTTTCATGAACTGTCCTATTACCAGTATAGCCGGGTAACAGGTGTCGTTATGCACATACTTGAGTCCCAGCTCGGCAATCTCCTGCCCGCGGTCGTCCAGTATCTCCATCCGATACCCCGCGTTTTCCATGATCTGCTTCACCATCCGAAAATGCAGCGGCAGCATCGTGGGTGCCAGTATGGTATAATTCTCCTTCATTTCTTTCGTAAAAGGAATATAAGCCTGACTCATTGTATCGCTCTCTTTCTTGGTTGGTTTTTTTGCGGGGGAGGAGGGACTTAAGGTTTTTGCCTTAAGTCCGTGATATGCACTCTGCGGGGGACTTAAGATTTATCTTAAGTCCACGATATATTCCTTCGGAATGTGGGGGGAACGGGGGGATTGGGTTATAATTGGGTTATCACCAATTTGGTAGGTTCTAATTGTTCGTTACACCTCATCCACCACTACGTGGTCCCCCTTCCCCCACTGGGGAAGGCTACACAGTTTGGGCGATTGGGGGGAGGATGGTTTTCACCAGTGGAGTTTTGCTGGGTTTGGTTTTTGTTGATGGCTGTAGGAAAAATTATCAGGTCAACCCGTGGATTACTATATCACGCACCCAAGAAACCGGCGTGGGAAATCAGGGTCTCGGTGGTCCCTGATTTCCATCTCCACTACTTCTAATGCCTTGCAATAACAATATCCCAACGCACAGCACCACCTGCGGGAGCCAATTCCCCATTCAGAGAACCAAAACTCCACCCATCCAATAAACCCCTCATGAAAGTTCTTTGCGGAGCTTTCTTTCAAGAAAGCGACCCCGTCCCCCCCGTACCAGCCTGCAGCGTCCGCAGACGGATCTTGACCGCACCCAGGTTGGTGATCTCGTCGATTTTGATCTGGGTGTAGAATTTGCCGGCGGATTCGAGGATGCGGCGGACTTCGTCGGTGGTGATGGCGTCGACACCGCAGCCGAAGCTGACCAGCTGGACTAAGTCTGCGTTGGGGTGGGATGCGGCGTAGTTGGCGGCGCGGTAGAGACGGGCGTGGTAGGTCCATTGGTTCAGAACGTGCAGCTCATCGGGTAAGGGGGCGAGATGGGCTACGGCGTCTTCGGAAACTACCGCATACCCTAAGGAAAGAGCCAGCTTGTCAATGCCGTGCCCGATTTCCGGATCCATGTGATAGGGTCGACCCGCCAGTATCATCAGACGCAGTCCGTTCTGTTCCGCATATGCCACCGCTTCTTCACCGGCTTTGCGGATCTGCGCCATGTATTCTTCGTATTGCTTAAATCCTGCGTCCACCGCCCTGCGTACCTCTGCCTTGCGGATGTCGCTCCAGTGGGGACGCAGACTTTCGTATAAACCCTTCGCCAGATTCTTCCGGTCGTTGATGTCCAGATACGGGTACAAAAACCGCTTTCCGGCAAGATTGTCCATGTTTCCTGCCAAAAGCTCACTGTAATATGCCACTACCGGACAGTTGTAATGGTTGTCCCCCTGCTTTTCGTTTACATTGTACGTCAGACGGGGGTAGAATATCGCGTCACATCCGGCGGCTATGCACTTTTCCATGTGCCCGTGCATGATCTTCGCCGGGTAGCATGCCGTGTCGGAGGGAATCGAGAAATGCCCCAGCTCGTAGGTCTCTCTGTCCGACAGACCCGACTGGTATACTTCAAATCCCAGAGCAGCAAAAATACCGCTCCATAAGGGATACAGCTCGTACATCCCCAGCGCCAGCGGAAGCCCGATCTTTCCCCTCGTTCCGTTCCCCTGTTCCTTGGGATAGGACAGCAGAAACTCCCGCTTCGCCGCGTACAGATTCGGAATGTCCCGGTTGATCTCCTTCATTCCCGCACCTTTTTCACATTTGTTGCCGGAAACATATCTGCCGCCGTCCGCAAATGTGTTGATGGTCAGGAAACAGTGGTTTGTGCATCCCCTGCATACCGCTGTCTTGGAGGTGTGGGTGAATGCGCTCAGTTCCTCACGGGTCAGAAGGGCGGATTTTTCCCTGTCCCCCGTGCGCTCCATGGCATATAACGCCGCACCGTAAGCACCCATCAGCCCTGCAATGGACGGGCGTACCACCTCTCTGCCGATCTCCCGCTCAAAGGAACGGAGAACCGCATCGTTGTGGAATGTGCCGCCCTGTACAACAATGTGCTGCCCCAGCTCGTCCGGGGAATGGGCGCGGATCACTTTATAGATCGCATTCTTGACCACACTCATGGACAAGCCTGCGGAAATGTCTTCTACACTGGCACCATCCTTCTGGGACTGCTTTACCTGGGAGTTCATGAATACCGTGCACCGGCTGCCAAGATTCACCGGCGCCTTCGCGAACAGACCCAACTTCGCAAAATCCGGGGACAGATACCCCATGGATCGGGCGAAGGTCTCGATAAAGGAACCGCATCCCGAAGAGCAGGCTTCGTTCAGCATAATGCTGTCGATCACACCGTTGCGGATCCGGAAACACTTGATGTCCTGCCCGCCGATGTCCAGAATGAAATCCACTTCCGGCTGGAAGAACTTCGCCGCGGTGTAGTGGGCGATGGTCTCCACCACCCCGATGTCGCAGTGGAACGCCGCTTTGATCAGCTCTTCCCCGTAACCCGTTACCGCACTGCCTTTGATGACGATCCGGTCACTGCACTGCTCGTACAGCCGGTTCAGCTGTTCCCGGACGATGGTGACCGGGTCGCCTTTGTTGGAGTCGTAGTATGTATACAGCAGTTCCTTGTTTTCCCCGATCAGCGTCAGCTTGGTGGTGGTGGAACCGCAGTCAATCCCCAGCCATGCACCGCCGGAGTAGTCTTCGATCAATGCTTTGGGTACATCCGCTTTTCTGTGTCTGGCGGCAAAGGCTTCGTATTCCGCCTTGGTTTCAAACAGTGCCGGCATACGGCTGGAGGTAACCTTCAGTTTGGCATTTTCCACGGCGGAGATCAGCGCATCCAGAGTAAAGGTCTCGCCGGCATCCACCGCATACAGCGCCGCACCCAATGCACAGGCGATCCGGGCATATTCCGGGAATACCGCCGTTTTGCCTTCTTCCAGATGCAGGGTCTCCACAAAGCGTTCTCTGAGTCCCTTGCAGAAATACAGCGGACCGCCGAGGAACAGGACTTTTCCTTCGATCTTCCGCCCCTGCGCCAGTCCGGCAATGGTCTGGTTCACCACCGCCTGGTAGATGCTGGCGGCTACGTCCGCTTTTGCCGCACCCTGATTCAGCAGCGGCTGTACGTCCGTTTTGGCAAATACACCGCAGCGGCTGGCAATGGGGTAGATCCGCTTGTGGGTAAGGCTGACTTCGTCCATGTCGTCCGGGGTCATGTTGAGAAGGGATGCCATCTGGTCGATAAAAGCACCCGTACCGCCGGCACAGGAACCGTTCATACGCTCATCGGTTCCCCCGGTGAAAAACAGGATCTTGGCGTCCTCTCCCCCCAGTTCAATGACGCAGGAGGTGTCCGGTTCCAGCTTTTTCACGATCTGTCCCGTCGCCCATACTTCCTGCACAAAGGGAATGCCTGCCGCAGAAGCCAGACCCATACCGGCAGATCCGGACAGGGCAGCCGTAAAGGATTCGTCCCCGATCACTGCCGATGCATCTTTGAGCATACCGGAAAGTGTGGAGCGAACCTTGGAAAAATGGCGCTCGTAACGGGAGTACAGCACTTCGCCGTCACGGGTGACTGCAAGTTTAGCGGTAGTGGAGCCGATGTCCATACCGATGGAGAGGGTCGTTTTCATTGCCATCATCAACCTCAATTTATCAAAAGGGCAAAAGCCCAAAATATACTTATTATACTATGATACACCAAATGCCGCGGAGAAATAAAGTGTATTTTTTAAACTTTTATGGGGATTTTTATAATATCGGTCAGAAATCGGTGAAAACGGGGTTATCCGGCAATGCTGCCAAAGATTTTTCCGATGGCTTTGGAACAAAGTCCGATTATCCAGCCGTTGATAAGCGCGGTGACCACCGTACCCCACTTGATGCCCACGAATACACCGAATCCGAACAGGGCAAAGGAGAGAACAACCCCCGCCACGCAGCTGCAGCAGTCATAGGTTGTCTTGAATTTGGTCAGGGGAATGCCTTTTTCGGTGGAGATCTCCTTCACGAACAGTTCATACACTTCCGGCGGAATGGTGGTATGGAAGAAAAACGCCACCCCAAGCGCCGTAACCAGCAGTCCCACCACAAACAGCGCCAGCCGCATCCACAGAGCATCCGCCGGTATGTAAGCCACGGGAATCATCCACAGGTCAAGAATGGCGCCATACAGCAGTACGGTGATAAAGGAGAAGAGGTACGACACTCTGAACCGCCGCAGGACGATCATCATCCCCACCAGCAGCACCGCCTGCAGCAAATATTCCGCCATCCCAAAAGTAAACCACGTCAGCCGCTCACTCAAAAACCGGTACACCACATAAGCCGGCGCCACGATCATGGACACCCCCACATCCGCCCGTTCCACCAAAGCCACCCCCAGCGGCAAAAACACCAGCCCCAGCACATAAGCCAAAAAGGAAACAAAAGTAATCTTCTTCATAAATACCTCCAAAACACTGAAAAAGCCCCCGCCGTTTGATAAAGAAACGGCGAAAGCTGATGGGTATAGTATATCACATTTGGTCGGTTTTGGCAATAGGGGAACGGGGGAACGGGGTCGCTTTTTGAAAAAAGCTCCGCAAAAACTTTCATGAGGGGTTTATTGGATGGGTGGGGTTTTGGTTCTCTGAATGGGGGGTGGCTCCCGCAGGTGGTGCTGTGCGTTAGGATATAGTTATTGCAGAGCGTCAGAAGTAGTGGAGATGGAAATCAGGGACCACCGAGACCCTTGAAGTTGCGTAGCAACTTCTGGAGTTTGTCAAGACAAACTCCGCAACTTACCCACGCCGGCTTCTTTGGGTACGTGATATAGTAATCCAAGGGTTATATTTAAAGTTTTTCCTACAGCCATCCACCAAAACCAAAACCGACAAACTCCACTGGTGAAAAACCAACCTCCCCCCCAATCGCCCAAACTGCGTAGCCTTCTCCAGAGGGAGAAGGGGGACCACGAAGTGGTGGATGAGGTGTAACGAACAATTAGAACTTCCTAAATTGGTGATAACCCAATTATAACCCAATCCCCCCCGTTCCCCCACATTCCGAAGGAATATATCGCACACCGCAGGTGTATCTCGCGCACCGTCAGGTGCATCTCCCCCATCCCCACTAAAAAAAGAGCCGTAATCTTCCGTATCCCTAAACAAAAGATTACAGCTCATTTTTATTTCACATATCCGAAAACTCCGTATACCAAGCCGTCGCCAGCCGTACAACCGTTTCCTCGCCGCACTGTTCCCAGAAATCAAAAGTCACCTGCTCGCTGAGCCGTGCTTTTTCTTCCGGATCCACAATAATAAACTGCTGATTCGTCGGCGTTTCCAGCCAGAAGCGGTAGCCGTTTTTCCGTACCCACGCCTTGACCTTCTCCGCTTCCTCGATCGCATGACGGGAGATCCGGAAATACAGATCATCCGTAAATAAAGTGTCAAACTGCAGACCCAACAGCCAACCCTTGGCAAGAAGCGCACCGTGCTGTTTTACAATGGTCATAAAATGCTTCGGCGCACCGTGACGGGGGAAAACCACCGCTTCGCCGAACAGCGCACCTACCTTTGTCCCGCCAATGTAGAACACATCGCACAATGCCGTAATATCCCGCAGAGTCAGATCGGTGTCAAAACTCATCAGCCCGTACCCCAGACGCGCACCGTCCAAAAACAAAGGCATATCATACTGCCGGCAAATATCCGCGATCGCCGTCAGCTCAGTTTTGGTGTACAGAGTACCGTATTCCGTCGGATGGGAGATATACACCATCCCCGGAAATACCATATGCTCATGATTCGCATCCCCGTAGAAATTTTCCATATATGCCGCCAGCTCACCGGCGTCGATTTTTCCGTAATGCTGGGGCAGAGTCAGTACCTTGTGTCCCGTGTACTCGACCGCACCCGATTCATGCTGGGCAATATGCCCCGTCTCTGCCGCCACAACACCTTCGTAGGATTCCAGCATGGCTGCAATAACGGTGGAATTGGTCTGTGTTCCCCCGACGAGGAAATATATATCCGCAGAGGGATCTCCGCAGGCTTCGCGGATCTTCTCTTTCGCACGCCGGCATACTTCATCTTCTCCGTATCCGCTTCGTGCCTGGAAGTTTTCTTCCGTCATACGTTTCAGTATTTCCGGATGTGCGCCGTTCATGTAATCGCAGGTAAGGTATTGCATTTTATTCTTTCTCCTTTTTTTACGTTTGCGGAATTTGTCTGGATTGGATTCGGAAGTAAAAACGTATACAGAAGCGTATACATTCGTGGAGGATTTGGATTATCATCAATTTAGGAGGTTCAAATCGTACGTTACACCTCATCCGTCATTCTCAAGGGGGTGGCACCGTTAGGTGACTGGGGGAGAGTGCGTATACGTAATAACAGCAAAACCGTATCGTTACGCAGGCTCCTTCCGTCACGCTTCGCGCGCCACCTCCCTTGAGGCAGGTATGCCTCGGAGGGAGGCTTACAAGTTGGGCGATTGTCGGGAGTACGGTCTTCACCAGTGGAGTCAGACAGACTTTGGTTTATGCAGAAACAAAATCATCCTATATATTCAAAGTTTTTTGAAAAGAGGGATGGGGTTTGGGGAAGGGAGAAAAGCTTTTTCGCAAAAAGTTTTTCTCCCTTCCCCAAGAAATCCCAAGAAACTCACTTACTCTGCTCAACAAGCCATTCGATCAGGTTGGTGTCGCGGTAGGCGGGGGTCCAGGAGCCGTGGTCGTATTTGTCGTAGGTGGTGAAATTGATGGAAGCGCCGTTGCGGCGGGCGGCGGTTACCATATCGAGGGAGTATTTGTAGGAAACGATGGAGTCGTCGATACTGTGGAATGCCCATATTTTCTGACCTTTGAGGTTGAAGGCAAGGCCGGGGATGCCGCCGCCGCAGACGGGAGCGCCGCAGCTGAAATAATCCGGGAAGGTGCACATCAGATCCCATGTGGCATATCCGCCCATGGACAGACCGGTGACGGAAATGCGGTTCCTGTCTCCGTTGACCAGCGCCACCGCCGATTCGATCCACTGCATCAAAGGGAAGGTCAGGTGGGTCCAGAACATATCTTGGGGACACTGGGGCGAAACCGTGATCACACGCAGACCCTTGTAGTCCGGATCGTTCCAGAAATAATACGCAAGTCCCTGCTGGATCAGAATCCGCTTCAGCTGTTCGGGACTTCCGTCTCCCCTTTCGCCGGCGCCGTGGAGGTTTACAATTACGGGCAGCTTCTCTTTCGCCGGATCAAATCCCTTCGGAGTCGTGATAATCCCTGCCAGATTCCCCAGCACATCTACCTTGGTTTCATATCTGAATACGCTTTCCATATCTCCACCTCACTTACCTTCGCCGCGCTTCTGTGATGCCAGCCATTCGATCAGGTCTGTCTCACCGTACGCCGGCTCCCAGCTTGCATGACCGACATGGTCATACCCGAAAAAGGTAACATCCGCACCGCGCTTCCGTGCTTCTTCCACCATTGCCAAAGACTCATCAATGGGCACAATCGGATCGTCCGCACTGTGATACACACGGATCTTCTCTTTGCCCAGGCTGTATCCCAGCGGACTGATGCCGCCGCCGCAGACAGGTGCGCCGCAGCAGAAGGTTTCCGGGAAGGTACACAGCAGATTCCATGTTCCGTACCCGCCCATGGAAAGTCCGGTAACGGCGATCCGTTCCTCGTCACCGTTCAGCATCTTTACGGTATCTTTGATCCACTTCATCAGAGGATAGATCAGGTGCGTCCAGAACATATTGGACGGACACTGGGGAGACATGGTGATCACCCGCAGTCCCTTATAGTCCGGATCCGCACAGAAATACCGCGGAATACCGTTGCATTTTACACGTTCAAGCTCTTCCGGCGAGCCGTTTCCTCTTTCACCCATTCCGTGGAGGAATACGATTACCGGCAGTTTTTCCTTTGTGGGATCGAAACCCGTAGGCGTGGTGATGATGCCTGCCATTTTTCCGCATATTTCCGATTCAGCTTCGTGAATGAATACTCTTTCCATGGTCTTCTCCTGATTCCGGTTTTTTTATTAGGATACCATATTTTCGGGGGAAATGCAATATATTCTTTTGTAATGATAAGAAAACAAACGTACCATTCCGGAGAAACAGGCGTTTGGCAGGATCTTTATTGAGTTGGCGGCGAGGGGGATATGCACCTGACGGTGCGCGAGATACACCTGCGGTGCGCGAGATACACCTGCGGTGCACGATATATTCCTTTGGAATGTGAGGGGAACGGGGGGTTGGGTTGGCACCAATTTAGTAGGTGCTAATCGTACGTTACACCTCATCCGTCAGCCTTAAGGCTGCCACCTTCTCCTGAGGCAAGTATGCCTCGGTGGAGAAGGCTACACAGTTTGGGCGATGGGCGGAAGTATGTTTTTTCACCAGAGGAGTTCGGCGGGGGGGTTATGCAGGAAAGAAAAAATCTCCCTTTTTCCAAAAACTTTGGAAAAGAGGGAGACGAAGCATGGTTTTTGAGGGGAAGGAAACAAAAATATGTATTCAATCTGCATCGGGTTCAACGAGAAGGTTGTATATTGTATCCAGCTGTTTGTCCGTCATGCGGGCGTGTTTTTTCATATACACCACTGCTTTTTCTTGGGGATTGCTGCCGGGCAATTCCTGAAACAAATGCAGGAATTCTTGGAAATTCTGATGATTTCGGGTACGGATCCCCCAGATCGAAAGACTGGTAAATTCAAATTCGGTGATAAGATCTTCCATGGACATCCCCAGGAATGCGCCGAGGAGAAAAGCAAAGGTTCCTGTACGGTCCGCACCGCCCCAGCAGTGGAAATAGATCGGATAATTCTTTGCGGAGGTGAATACCTTAAAGAAAGCGTGGAGAGCGTTTTGTTCCTGCTTGTCGAATACGTCCTTGTAAGGCCAGCTGGGGATAAAGGCACGTTTTACACCGAGAGGCTCAAGGGTGGTGTGATCCACCAGTCCTCTCGCTTCACCGCGCATATCCAGTTCCGTCCGGATCCCCAGTCGGCGGATCTCTTCGGCACCGTCGGGAGTCAGATGCATATGCAGTTCCAATTCTCCGCCCCGATATACCAGTCCCTGCCGTATTTTCCCACCAGCCACTTTGTAACCACCCATGTCGCGTATATTGGAAATTCCATCTATACGGATACACCGCGGAAGCTCCGATAGGGTATCAAAAGAGAATACCGCACTTCTTTTTCCGTTTCTCTGCACACACCAGTAATACCGCGTGCCTGCCTTCAGATTGTATACATCGTGGGAAAGATCTTTTGTTATATAAACCCAGGGGGAATCCATGTCCTCGTTTTCGGCTATAAGGAGGAAATAATACCCCGTAATGTCCCCTTCTCCTTCTTCCTTCCAGGAGAAAGAGACCGGCTGCGGAATCGTCCGGTCATACCCTTCCTTAACCAGATCATACCAGCAATACGTCATATTCCCATCCATAGCTGCACGATATTCTTCATCCTGCAGAAAGCCTTTCTGTTCCGCGGTTTGCAGCGAAACTTCAGCAAACATTACGGGAGAAATCAGTTCGATCATATCATGTACTCCTTTTACACTCTGCGATGAAAAACGAAAAACAACCTCTATTCTCTATTCTGTCCCCTTATTCAAAGTTTTTTGAAAAGAGGGAGGGTGGTGCAGTTGAGAATTGCTTCGCAAATCTCAAGAGGGAGAAATACTTTTTGCAAAAAGTGTTTCTCCCTCCCCTGCAAAACTTCACAAAAAACTTATTCAGACCTCAACGATTCGACCGGGTCTTTTTTGGCGGCTATGCGGGAGGGGAGGAGGCCGGCGATGGTGGTGAGGATTATGCTGATGACAACGAGGGCAGCAGCACCTTGCCAGGGCAGGATCGCGAGGTTGGGGATGTCGGTCAGGTGTTCGATGATCAGGTTTGCCGGGATGCAGAGGAGGAGGGTTACCAGAATGCCCAGAGCACCGGCGGAGAACCCGATGATGATGGTTTCCGCATTGAATACACGGGAAACGTCCTTCTTGGAAGCACCGATGGCACGGAGAATACCGATTTCCTTGGTGCGTTCCAGTACGGAAATATACGTGATGATCCCGATCATGATGGAGGATACCACTAAGGAAATGGATACAAAGGCGATCAGAACGTAGGAGATCACATTGATGATCGTGGAGATCGAGGACATCATCAGCGCTACATAGTCCGTGTAGGAGATCACATCCTCTTCCCTGCCGGCTTCCACGCAGGCGTCGTTGTATGCCGCGATCAGATCCGTCAGATGATCCTTTGCTTCAAATGTCTCCGCATACAGGGAAATACCGGTGGGATTGGCTTCGTCGGCATGACCGAACTTCGTCAGATTCTGCTTCAGCGTGCTGTCCGATACAACCGGCGGCATATAATCCATGTATCCGGCAAGAATTTCTTCTTCCGTCAGCGTAGCCATGGCGTTGTCCAGAATGGCGGACAGCTCTTCCGTGGTCATGGTCGCCACCGCTTCGTCTGCTTTTGCCGCGTATTCCGCCTTGATCTGCTCCGCAATACCCTGTACCGCGTAACCGACCAGTTCTTCGTCCGTCATGGATGCCATGTACTGCTCAACTGTGGCAGCATCCATGCCGGTGGCTTCCTGCATTTGACCGGAAAGCATCATTTTCAGCTGCTCTGCGGGAATGGCCATGACCTGCTCCGTTGCCTGCGCCAGCGCATCTTCGTCGGACATGGTGCTCATGCGCTCCGCATACAGAGCCGCTTTTTCCGCAGAGGTCATGCTGTTGATGTGTGCCTTGATCCGTTCCGCTTTTTCACTGTCGGTCAGCTGGCTGTTCACACCGTCGTCGAAAGGCAGACCGGAGAGTACATCCACTGCCTCATCCGCCAGCTGTTCCTTCACGATCGCACTGCTGTTGATCTCATTCAGCACATATTCCGTCAGAGAAGGCAGATAGCCGATGGCACCGCTGATGGACGTGGCAACCGCATCCGGTGCAGGACGGAGAATTCCAACAATTTTGATCTCCATGCCGTTTTCCACAGCCATACCCACAAAGGTGTCATTGTCTTCCATGTTCTCCCAGGTGCCGTCACCGTTTTTGCGGTACAGATCCGTGGGGAGAACCAGCTTGAAGGTCATTGCCAGAATTTCTTCGTATGTGTAGGATGCGTCCGCTGTGGCGTATTCTTCCCCCTTCATGGCGGCGGCAAGAATGTCCGGGATCTCATCCTGATTCTTCAGACCAAGGGCGTAGAGGTAGACATCGTTGATCTCGTTCCGGCTGTCCACAACCAGTACCACTTCGTTCTTTTCTTCCGGCCAGCGTCCTGCCAGAACATCGTACTGCTGCTTCATCAGCGCTTCATTGTCGATCATCTCCTGCCAGATGTTCATGTTGGAGGAGGTGGACATCATCATCTGCATTTCCGAAGCACCGCTTGCCGCTTCTTCCGGCATCATGGCGTCAAACATGGACGTGGGATTCAGCCGTACCGGATTTGTTTTGTCAGATGCATAGATCATGGGCGTGATGCCGTAGCTGTAGTTGACGGCGGAAGCGTATTCCTGGAATCCGTTTTCCGGATCGTCAATGTATTCCTTGAACAGCGCCAGATTGTTGGTGCGTGTCTCTGCCGTGACCATGGCTTCCAGCATCTGGTACATCATGGTGTTGGCATACACTCTGTCTCTGTTTTCCGCTTCTTCACCGGAGGAGGAATTTTTCGCCAGAACGGAAAGCAGACCCGACATATCCGTGGTCTCACTGATAATGGTGATCGGATAGGTGGAAAGCGTGTCTTCCTGTACCTTGTCAATATACGCCTGAATACCGTTGGACAGGGACAGAATCAGGGCAATGCCGATGATCCCGATACTGCCGGCGAAGGATACCAGAAGGGTGCGTCCCTTCTTCGTCATCAGGTTGTTCATGGAGAGGGACAGGGCGGTGAAGAAGGACATAGCGGTCTTGTGCTTGTACTTGTCCGCCGGGGAAACCGCCGCTTCTTCCGATTGGGATGCCGTTCCCTTTTCGTTCTGCTCGTCGGAGAGGATCTGCCCGTCCAGAAGGCGGATGATGCGGGTGGAATAGGTTTCGGCAAGTTCGGGGTTGTGGGTAACCATGATGACCAATTTGTCCTTGGCGATCTCTCTGAGGATCTCCATGATCTGTACGGAAGTCTCGGAGTCCAGTGCCCCGGTGGGCTCGTCTGCCAGCAGAATCTCCGGGTCGTTCACCAGCGCACGGGCAATGGCAACACGCTGCATCTGACCGCCGGACATCTGTGTGGGCTTTTTCTTCAGCTGATCGCCCAGACCTACCCGGATCAGTGCTTCTTCGGCACGTCTGCGTCTTTCCGCCTTACCCACACCGGAGAGGGTCAGCGCCAGCTCCACGTTGGATAAAACGGTCTGGTGGGGGATCAGATTATAGCTCTGGAAAACAAATCCGATGGAATGGTTGCGGTAGGTGTCCCAGTCCCGGTCCTTGAAGGAGGAGGTGGGTACGCCGCCGACGGACATTTCTCCGGAGGTATAGCGGTCCAAACCGCCGATGATGTTCAACAAAGTAGTCTTCCCGCATCCGGAAGGGCCGAGGATGGAGACAAATTCGCTCTTCCCGAAGGAGAGGGAAACGTCCCGCAGCGCCTTGACCTCATTTTCACCGGAGAGGTAATTTTTGGTGATGTTGGTGAGCTTGAGCATATTTTTACCTGCTGCTTTAAAGAATTTTTTTGAATATCTGTACTTTAGTATACACCTATACTTTAGTATACACCAAAACCGGACTGGAAATATATGTATAAATGTAACGATTATGTAAAAGGAAGAGCTTTATTTTTCAAATATTTCGTAACGGCTTCCCACGGATTGCCGGCAATGCATAATTTCCTATTGACTTATGCAGGAAAATCGTGTAAAATAAAAGCGTATTCCGAAAAAAGCGGCATGATTTGCAGCTTCGCGGAAAAAAACTGCAAATTACTTGCAAAAACAGAAAGGATAATATCATCATGAAAAAGATTCTTACAGTATGTCTTTCCCTTCTCATGCTGGCAGGCGCAATGACTTCCTGCGGCAGCAAAATGTTTATGGCAACCGGCAGTGAAACCGGTACCTACTACGCTTTTGGTATCGTTCTGGCTGACGAGATCAAGAACGCCACCGGTATTGAGATCGGCGTACAGTCTTCCGGCGCATCCAAGGCAAATATCCAGCTGATCGACGACGAGACCGTTGACTTCGCCATCGTTCAGAACGACGTTATGGACTATGCATACAACGGCACCAACACCTTCGCGGCTGACGGCGCCATCACTTCCTTCTCCGCTATCGCTACTCTGTACGCGGAAGTTATCCAGATCGTAGCTTCTCCCGACATCACCTCCGTTGCTGACCTGGTTGGCAAGAGAGTATCCGTCGGTGACGTAGGCTCCGGTACCGAATTCAACGCACAGCAGATATTCGAAGCATACGGCATGACCTTCGACGATATCCAGAAGCAGAACCTGGGCTTCACCGATTCCGCTGATAAGTACAAGGACGGTCAGCTGGATGCATTCTTCCTGACCGCAGGCGCACCCACCACCGCTGTAACCGAACTGGCTACCGCCAAGGATTTCAACATCCTGACCATCGGTGCGGAAGAACTGGCATACCTGAAGGAAAACTACGGTTACTACACCGAATACACCATCACCGCTGACACCTACGAACCCATGGAAGAAGACGCTGTTACCGTTGCAGTAATGGCAACCCTGATCTGTGACAGCGAACTGGACGAAGAAACCGTATACAACGTAACCAAGGCAATCTTCGAAAACACCGAAGCCATCACCGTTGGTCACAAGAAGGGCGAAGAACTGAACGCTCAGACCGCTGTTGACGGTATCTCCATTCCCATGCACGCCGGCGCTGTTAAGTACTTCAAGGAAATCGGCAGCCTTGCTGAATAAGACTGACGTACAATGGCATCACGCCCCAAAAAAGTCGTGATCACAATCACAGCTGCGGCAGTAGTATTGCTTGCGGCTGTGATTGTTCTTCTTTTGGCTGTTCCCCAGTACCTGCTTATCCGGGACGCCGACACCGGTATGATCCGGGGAATCCGACGCTGTCCGCCGGGGTATACTTTTGCGGTGGAATTCATCCATTCCGTGAATCTGACCCCTGTGATCGATACGTTTCACGCGGAAGACGGATATATACAGGCGGATTCTTCCCTGTTCTACTCCTACGGTGCGGGAATGCCCACGGAACTGAATCCGGGAGAGCGCTTTTCCTTTACCGAGGACGGCGGAATGCTCATTTCCGGTATGTCGTACACGTACGATAAGCTGTCGTATATTGTGGGAACCGTATACGATCACTATCTGATCTTTCCCGACACGGGAGAGCGAATCAACCTGAGAGAACTGTGCGGACGCAATGCCCGAGTGGAACTGATCCTGTTCGGCGGCAGATGATGTCCGTATATTGACTGAAAACGATAAGCGGACATCCGTATACTATAGGAGGTATATTATGTGGAAACGTAAACTGTGCATGAACCTGATCGGGTGGAAGGACAGAACCCCCGAAGAGATCCTGAACACCTACGCCGATACGGGATTCGACGGTTTTTTTACCGACTGGGACAATATAGAACAACTGAAAAAGTGGAAAAAGCTGGCGGACGAAAGAGGGCTTTTGTATAAAAACATCCATGCGCCCTTCGGACGTATCCGCTGCCTGTGGGAAAATACAGCGGATGCGGAATCGGTGCTGGCAGAACAGATCGCCTGTCTGCGCGACTGTGCGGCGCTTGGCATCGAAACCATGGTGGCTCACGTATTCATCGGTTTCCGGTATACGGTAAAACCAAACGAAGCGGGATTGGCGTATTTCGAAAAGATCGCCGCCGAAGCACAGAAGCTGGGCGTGAAAGTGGCGTTTGAAAATACGGAAGGGGAAGAATTCCTCGCCGAAGTGCTGAAACTGGCGGACAGCTATTCTTCCGTCGGCTTCTGCCTGGACACCGGTCACGAAATGTGCTATAACCACAGCAAGGATCTGCTGGCTTCCTACGGTCACCTGCTGGCGGAAACCCACCTGAACGATAATCTGGGCATCCGGGATTTCACCGGTGAGCATATCACCCCCGCCGATGACCTCCACCTGCTGCCCTTCGACGGAATCGCCGACTGGGAGAACATCGCTTCCCGCCTGGCACGTCTGGGATACGCAAACCCCCTGAGCTTCGAGCTGACGACGGATGCGTACTACGCAGGTCTGCCCATGGAAGGCTATGTCCATCAGTGTTACCGCCGCGCCTGCCGTGTTGCCGCAATGACGGAACGTGCGCTGGCAAAGAAAGCTGCAATCCTGTGAAAACAATTACCTGAGTAAAGGAAAAAATATTATGAAGAAGAAAGAGACAATCGCAGAACCGTCCCTTGCCGCAGCGGATATTGAAGCTGTGGACGCGGACGCCCTGCTTGCGGAATTTGACAGGGAATCCAACACCAGAAACTACAGCGGCAAGGTATCGAAGGTAATTGTCAGCGCGGTACTGGTGGGCATCATCGGCTACATTCTGTACTGTCTGTTTGGCTTTATCGAAGAACGTGCGCGGAAGAGTATATTCACCGGGCTGATCGTTCTGGCGGGCTACCTGCTGTACCCCCGTAAAAAAGGCGAATCCACCAGCCTGAAGAACATTCCTCTGATTGACGGGATCATGGGTATTCTGGCAGCGGCGCCCTTCTTTTACTTTGCCGTCTGCGTGGAATCGTTTATTGACAAAGCCACAAAGATCACCACGTTTGACATTATCATTGCCTTAGTCGGCATTATTCTGCTGTTTGAGCTGTGCCGCCGCGTGGTTGGTATTCCGATCATGTGCGTAGCCGGCGCGTTCATTGTGTACATGGTATACCACTGTATGGTAGAGCGCGGTTTCGGCTTCGGCAAGATGCTGAGCACGCTGGTATATCAGCTGTTCTACTCCAACGTATCCATAATGGGAACGCCCATCAATGTATGCGTAAACTTTATCGTACTGTTCATCCTGTTCGGCTCGTTCTTGGAAAAGTCCGGCATCGGTACTTTCTTTGTGGATCTGGCGAACTCCATTGCGGGTTATTCTGCCGGCGGACCTGCGAAGGTTGCGGTTATTTCCAGTGCGCTGGAAGGTATGTATTCCGGCAGTTCCGTAGCGAACACGGTAGGATCCGGTTCCATCACGATTCCGATCATGAAGAAAGCGGGATACAAGCCGGAGTTTGCCGCTGCAGTTGAAGCTGCTGCTTCCACCGGCGGACAGATCATGCCGCCGATCATGGGAGCCGCCGCATTCCTGATGGCAGAAATGACGGGTATTCCCTATCCGACCATTGCGATAGCGGCGATTCTGCCTGCGATTTTGTACTTTACGGGTATTTTCGTAATGGTACATTTTGAAGCGAAGAAGATGGGTCTGAAGGGTCTGCCCAAGGATGCGATCCCGAACTTCTTCAAGCTGCTTCTGTCCAAGGGATATCTGCTGCTGCCGATCATTGTACTGGTTGTACTGATGAACCGCGGCACCACATCTTCCATGGCAGCATTCTTTGCGATTCTGACCGCGATCGTGGTAAGTCTGTTCCGCAAGGAAACCATTCTGACCCCGAAGAAGTTATTGGAAACTGTGGAAAACGGTGCAAAGAACGCCATCGGTGTATCCGTAGCCTGTGCCATGTCCGGTATTGTTATCGGCATCATCACCTACACCACACTGGCGACGACTCTGCTGAACGTGATCGTACCTCTGGCAGAAAAGAACGTATTCCTGGCGCTGTTCTTAACAATGGTAGCCTGTGTCATCTGCGGTATGGGCGTACCCACCACGGCGAACTACATTCTTATGGCGACCATCACCGCGCCCATCGTGATCGACATGGGTATCCCGCTGCTGGCTGCGCATATGTTTGTATTCTTCTTCGGTATTGTAGCGGACATTACGCCCCCTGTCGCCCTTGCCGCCTATGCAGGATCGGCGATCGCCCATTCCAACCCGATGAAAACCGGTGTACAGGCGACGAAGCTGGCAATCACCGCGTTCATCATCCCCTACATATTCGCCCTCAGTCCGGAGATCCTCTGGCTCAACGACCCCAGCGTATTTGACGTCATCCGCATCACCGTCACCGCCATAATCGGTATGGTCGGCATCTCCGGCGGTCTCGAAGGCTACTTCTTCGGCAGCCTGAAGATCTGGGAACGCCTCATCTTCATCGCCGGCGGCCTCATGATGGTCATCCCCTCCATCGAAACCGACATCATCGGCATCATCGCCGTAGCCCTCGCCATCACCCTCAACCTCCTCCGCAACAAACTCGCAGCTAAGAAGGCTGGTTGAGTTTGGGGAGATGAATTATTTTTGCAGGGGGGAGAGAGAAACTTTTTGAGCTTCTCTCTCCCCTGAAGATTTGCGAAGCAATTCTTCGGCACCCCCCTCTCACTTCAAAAACTTTGAAAAAAGGGGGATTTTTTTATTTTCTGCATAAACCAAACCCAGCCGAACTCCACTGGTGAAAACCATACCTCCGCCAATCGCCAAACTGTGTAGCCTTCTCCACCGAGGCATACTTGCCTCAGGAGATGGTGGCAGCCTTAAGGCTGACGGATGAGGTGTAACGAACAAATAGAACCTACTAAATTGATGCTGACCTAACCCCCCCGTTCCCCCACATTCCGAAGGAATATATCGCGCACCGCAGGTGCATATCGCGGACTTAAGGTAAAACATTAAGTCCCACCCCCCACCCCAT
>JAFUKI010000100.1 GCA_017467815.1 Clostridia bacterium | reverse complement strand
TTTATAGCTCATATTGTATCATATATAGCCCATTTTGTCAATAGAAATGGTCTATAATTAGCCTATAGAATACAATAAGGAGCGAAAGAATGGACACATACACAGCGGTAAAGAACAGACTGATGGAATTATGCGAAGAACGCCATCTTGCGATCCACAAACTTGCGACAGAATCGGCAGTTGCCCCTTCCACAATCAAGAACATCCTGTACGGCAAAAGCCAGAATCCGGGAATTGTCACCATAAAAATGCTGTGCGACGGACTGGGTATATCCCTGGTGGAATTTTTTGATACGGAAGTATTCCGGAATCTGGAACAGGAGATAGTGTGAAAATACAGGACTCGAAACCGTAAGTATAGCTATATCACCTGTTTTACAAGTAAAACATGAAAATCCTTTGGAAAGCGGAACCCACCACTTTCCATTTCCTTCGGAAACCAGGATTTTCCCTTCGTATTGGTTCGTCGCATAAATGCGACAGATGGAGGATTAAAATGAAAAGAGGTACTGTCTTGTCTACAGCACAGGACAGTACCTCTTTGGTATATTACATGATTCCCAATACGATCTTACTTTTGTCTGAGGATAAACAGCCAGCCTTTGGTATTGGCAATGGGAATCAGTTCGTTGGACTGGAACACGGTTTCTTCCTGAAAACCTTCGATAGCAGGTGCATACAGTTCATAATCCCCCCGAATTCCCAGCTGTTCCTTGTTGACGGAAACCAGATATTTCTGATCGCCGGGATACCAGGATGCAATGGCTATCATTACACTGCCGTCATCCTTGATATAAGCGGTGGCGCGTACCTGATCATTTTCCGCCGTAACTGGGCATTCCGGATTCCAGTATCCCAGCATTCTTGCTTCGGATATGCCGAAATCCTTCAGCACACGAAGGGTATTTTCTGTAACGGGGGTACGTCCAATACGGTCCGTCATGCCGAACACCATACCTCTCCAGGGATTTCCGTTGTTCTGCAGCATTTCATTCATCAGACCGAAGGGAATACCCGAAATTTCCGTCAGATAATAGTCATGGGAAATCGTATTGTATCGGTAACCTTCGCCAAGCCACAGGGAATCCACATAGGGCAAATGCTCCATATATTTATTGACGGGGGAAACATAGCCGTAGAAAAACATCTTTCCGTCGCCGCTGTGCATATCAATATCACCGCGTTTCCCGCTGTCCTGCCATATACGGCGGACCCTTTTCATAATCCGGCGGTCGTATCCGATATCATCCAGATAGAGACCGTCAATGCCCACTTCATCAATCAGCCATTTCAGCCCCTGCAGGTAATAATTATGCCATCTGGAAAAACCCTGCATACCGAGTGCACAGTCACAATCACCGTCGGATAACGGATTGTGCCAGGCACCTACATAACCATCCACCAGATGTTCCACCAGCCAGGCACCGCCTCTCCATCTGTTGGGCGAGAATGCCATACCTTTACGGCTGACCTTATCTTTTTCTTCCACAAAAAAGTCGGAAATGACTACAGAATTCACATCCGGATTGTAGATCTCATCACCCAATGCCCGAAGTGCCCATATCTCTGCGGTATAATTGGAGAGTTCACGGACGGTGTAATAGATCTGATAAAGAATGCCCATCTCATGGTATTTTTCCACATCCTTCTTCAGTTCTTCCACCTTGATAAAAGGATAATTGATGTACGGGTTCTCAGGGGCGGCGTGATGGCGATGAAAAATGGTACCGCCATTTTCTTTGCACCATTCCGGTGTTCCGGTGGCGATCTGTTCTGTCCAGTGATATTTGGTATCGATGGGATGGAAGGGCGTTAAGATCATGTGGAAATGCATCAGTTCCGTCTGACCGGCTTTCATGGTCATTTTACCGGTCATGCCTTCAAACAGAACCGTACCTTCATCCGGTAATTTTTTTACGGTCATTTTTCCGCTGCCCTTGTTGTACCAGAAGGCGGGCAATACACTGTCATGATCCCCCCAATGGCCCCAGAACTCATCTTCCTGCATGAGCTTGACCTGAATACCGCCGTGAACACAACCAAGCCACAGTACATTTCCAACCATGTCGGTAGTCCATTTGTATTCCCACCAACCGGGAACCTGACCGGCGGAATAGCACATACCCAGCATGGATGCGGCAATTTCCGAAGCTACAGGAATCTGTAATGTGAAATCGTAGTCCCCGTCTTCCTGTGCTGTCAGATAAATCTTGCAGTCAATATGCCCGTCCGCTTCATACTGAATATGGCTTTTCAGTTCAATATCATTACGGACGGCGGAACCATGGAGAACGGTTACAGCCGACCCTTTGATTTCACGCTGGAGAACAGGCGCTTTTTCGGGTGTTACCGGATCACTGTCTTTCCGGATCTGTATCTGCACACTGTCACGCAGAATATTTCTTCCTTTGTCGCCAATGAGACATTCATCATTGTAATAGCTGACAACCTGCGCCGGCAAACCCAGATCATTTACCCGAATGGTTTTCCCAAGCAGTCCCATACTGAAATCCGCAGTATCGTTATCAATCGGGAGATACGGCGCCAGCACATCATCGCTGATCCCAATATCGGAATTCAGCCAGAACAGACGTGCCATACGCCACAGATCGTTGTCACCGTTGTTGGGAAGCGGTTCTGCATCAATGGTCAGTGTAATGACGGCGGAAGATTTGAAATCGGTATTTTCTGCCGTGATCTCAGCGATCAATTTCAGCGTATCCCCGCCGGTAAGACCCCATTTTTCAAGAGGAATGCCACACCACAGAGGCAAAACTTCTCCGGTGGCAGCATCCCGCTTTATTGTATAAAACCTGCCATCAATATCACGTCCGAACAAATTGAAACAAACACATTGATCGGTATCCAGCCGCACCCCATTTTCTGTATAGAAATGAATCTGGATATTCTGCAGATCACAAGCCGCACATACCGCGAGCTGAAATACATAGTGTTCATTAATGTGGGCAGTATCTGTCAGGGTACCCCTTTCCTGTGCAGTGCGCTGAAGCCAGATACAGGGCAGTTCATACTTCATGCGAATGGGATTCATTCTGGATTCCGCCACAAGCGAGAAGGGAACAGTATTGCTGAAAAATCCGTTTTTTTCTTCATCCGTCATAGGGATTTCCATGGGATAAAAACTATCAATCGGAGTACGGCATTCATAGCAAAGAACATTTCCTTCCGTGACCTGCGCCCCTTCCAGAGAAGCAAGCCAATCGGCATCCGGCGTCATTTCATCCGGTGACAGATAAACCGTATCGGGGGAATAAGCCCACCCATCCATCTTATACGGCAAATAGTATATCTCATAAATCCCGCTCTCAGGGGCTTCAAATACAATACATCCTTCAGCGCGGTCTGCTTTTTCGATTTTTATATTCAGTATCTCATCCGTACCAAGTCCATTGTCGGAAACTTTTCCGTTTGGAGTATAACAAATCCGAATACCGATACATTCAGGATTGCAGTCCCGGCGTCTCCAGGGCAGGTGAACTCTGACATACTTACCTTCATCCGCTTCAGCCAAAATACGATGGTTCCCAAATCCCGAGTCATAAGGCCAGCTTTTATCCGCAGTTCTGGCTTTCAGAATATCCATGAATCATACCTCCGTTGCTATAAGATGTTAAACCATTATAGCATAGCTGAAATTGGTTGTCAAGCAAGCTGGTAATATAATCAGAAGGGAAAAAGAAAAATCCTACACATTCGTGCAGGATTTTTGAAAAGGCGCCACCCAGAATCGAACTGGGGAATAAAAGTTTTGCAGACTTCTGCCTTACCGCTTGGCTATGGCGCCGCTGACGAGTATTATTATACTACAGTTGAAACTATTTGTCAAGCCTTTTTTGAAAAATTACCAAAAGTTTCTTTGGGAAAATTTTTGCATCATCCGTCAGTGAATAACAAAAAACACCGTACACTTTGATTTGCAAAGATACGGTGTTTTTGTGGCTTTGAAACCTGACTTAGATCTTTTCCTTAACCTTGGAGCTCTTACCAACTCTGTCTCTCAGGTAGTACAGCTTAGCTCTGCGTACCTTACCGTAACGGATAACGTCAACGGAAACAACGTGGGGAGAGTGGAGAGGGAAGGTTTTTTCTACACCGCAGCCATAAGCAACACGGCGTACAGTGAAGGTTTCGGAGATACCGCCGCCATGACGAGCGATTACGGTGCCTTCGAACATCTGGATTCTCTCTCTGGTACCTTCTTTGATCAGGTTGGCAATACGTACGGTATCACCGATGTTGAAGGACGGTACATTTTCCTTCAGCTGCTCTTTTGTAAAAGCGTCGAGTTTGTTCATTTTTCGACTCCTCCTGTAACAAGGACATTCATGCGGAGCTGCGCAGAGGACTGCCCGAAATAGGTGTGCAGAATATCCACACACAGGTAAAATTATAACATATTCCGCAGAAAATTACAAGTGGAATTTCAGGATTTTTTCTTGTGCATCTGCACGAATTTTCACACCCAAACCATATTGTTTGTAGTAAATTGGAGAATTTACAAATATGTCCTTGTATTTATACGGCGAAACATATATAATAAAAACAACCACACAAACAGGGAGAAATAGGTATGTTTGATATACTCAGCAATATTTTCAAAAATCCCGGGAACGCTTTTTCACCGCTGCCGTTCTGGTTCTGGAACGATGTGCTGGATGAGAATGAAATCGTCCGGCAGATTGATGATTTTCATAAAAAAGGCGTGGATGGCTTTGTGATCCATCCCCGTCTGGGAATGCAGGTGGAAGGCGGTTATCTTTCCGATGCGTATTTCCACATGGTGGAAGCCGCCCTTGCAGCCGCCAAAAAACGCCGTATGCTGGTCGTTCTGTACGATGAAGCCATGTACCCCTCCGGCTCTGCTCACGGTCTTGTGGTGAAGCAAAATCCGCTTTTGGCAGCACGCTGTCTGTACGCCAGACCCACCGGCAGTTATGAACTGGCAGAAGGGGAAGAACCCCAGATGCGTATGGCACTGCAGTTCAACAAGGACGGAAAGCTGACGGATGTACTGACCGATACGGAAGAAGTACCGGAGGATTATGTCTGGTATGACTTCATTCTCGGTTTTACCGGCGGAACGATCCGTGGGATTGCCCCCGATGAAGAGGATGGTAAGCCCAACGCTCCCCTCGCCGCTGACCTTCTGAATGCGGAAGCTACGGATCACTTCATAAACTGCACACACGAAGCCTATTACAGCCGATTCGGTGAAGACTTCGGACAGGTGATCATCGGTATCTTCACGGATGAACCTTCCATTGAAGGCAGATGCGCAAATATGAACGGCAGGATCAGCTGGACTTACGATTTCCACGAAGCATTCGGTGAAGAAGGCGGTAATGCCATGATGCTGGCATCCCTTCTGTTCCCGCCTGCGGACAAGCGGATCGGGAAAGATGCGGAGTATTTCTACAAAATGACGCTGAAAAG
>JAFUKI010000099.1 GCA_017467815.1 Clostridia bacterium | reverse complement strand
GTACTTATCGACTTCTGCTTTATTCTTCTCACCATGGGTCAGACAGCCTGCACCGCCAATACAGCCGCCAATACATGCCATGCCTTCAATAAAGTTCGCGTCCAGCGCATTTTTGCTCTTTTTCAGGAGTGCCATTCTGCACGCTTCGATACCGTCACAGACCGCAGGCTTGATTGAAAAATCAATGTTCTGCTCCTTCATCGCCTGTACTGCAGCATCGGTCAGACCGCCGGAACGTGCAAAGATACGACCGAAGTAGGAAGCATTATCAAGAACGCCTTCCTCCATCGTAGAAAGATCAAGATCACGGCTGTCAAATAATGCCTGTAATTCCTCGAATGTCAGAACTGCATCCACATAATCCTTCACCGTTTCAAGCTGTGCTTCCGCCTTCTTTGCGGTACAGGGACCGACGAAGATGACCTTTGCATTCGGTGTGGTATCCTTAATATACTTCGCCAGCGCTGCCATCGGAGACAGATTGTGGGAAATATACTGTACCAGATCCGGGAATGCCGACTTGATGTACTGGACAAATGCCGGACAGCAGGAGCTGGTCAGGAAGCCCTTTTCGGAAAGCTCCTTTGCTTCGGCGAGCGCAACCATATCCGCGCCGAGTGCCGCTTCAATGACGGTGTGGAAGCCGAGTATTTTCATACCGGTAATGACCTGACCGAGCTTTGCGTATGTAAACTGGCTGGAAATCGACGGTGCAGCAAGCGCATATACCTTACTGCCCTCTCCGCTGTTTTTCAGAATCTCGATTGCATGAACGATATAGGATTTATCCGAGATCGCACCAAACGGACACTGGTAAACACAAGCGCCGCACTGGATGCACTTGTTGTTATCGATTTCAGCGGCTTTCTTTTCATCCATGGAAATCGCCTTGACCTTGCAGGCATTCTGACATGGTCTCTGGCGGTTAACAATTGCGGTATACGGACAAACCTTTGCACAGGCACCACATTCCACACACTTGGATTTATCGATCTGCGCGACATGGTTCTTATCAAATGTAATCGCGCCGCGTTTACAGACATCCTCACATCTGTGTGCAAGACAGCCTCTGCATGCATTGGTTACTTCATATCCGCCGACAGGACATTCATCGCAGGCAATGTCTATAACCTCAATGATATTGGGATTCTCTTTATCCCCACCCATGGCCAGCTTCACTCGTTCACCGAGAATTGCGCGTTCCTTGTATACACAGCAGCGCATCGTCGACTCTTTACCGGGAACAATGTTTTTCGGAATATCCATCAGTTCCTCTGCAAGCCGATCTTCCCATGCCAGACGTGCCACTTCACGCAGAACCTTATATTTCAGATGCTGTACTTTGGTATCAAACTTACGCATCTCAACCTCCTAAAAATAACTGACCTTGATTCGCTTTCCCATTTTGCGCAGGCAGGAGGAAAGCTCCTCAACCAGATTCATCTTAATATTAAAATTGATTGGCAGATCCGGGTTCTGGTGTGCCGGATTGACCGCACGTCCGACATAAAAGTTGATATCGGTCGCTTCTTCAAACAGCAGACGGCTGATGAGAGATGCACCGTCCCGCTTGAAATTCCAGTGTTCAAAATAGACATTGTCACCCAGATAGTCCTTTGCGTACTGAATGACTTTATTCATGGTAATAACGCCTTCTGTTACGAGGTCGACACCTTCCAGCTCCGCAATCGGCGGCACATCCGAGCGCTCAAATGTCAGGCTGGCGCGAATCGGTTTACCGAGATATTTGGCTGCGATGGACGATGTTGTACCGCCACAGATAATGTGTTTTCCTTCCTTGGAGAAGAACAGCGACATCATACGGTTCGCATCATCGCGATTGGACGGCGGGCCAAACAGAATGTTCATCGGCTCACGACGGCGGATCTTCACAACACAGGACGTTGTATCGTCGCCGGGCTTGTGTCCGTACAGGCGGTCACATTCGTCAACCAGCATCGTCGAGAGATTTTTCGCGGTATAACCGCCGGCAACCAATGCCTGCATATACGATGCGATCTCCTCGCGCTTCCATCCGAAATTATACAGTCCACCCAAACCCGCATGCGGGCATCCGTCACTCATTGCAATGAATACGTCATCCTCACACATCTTCAGTGTGGTTTTATAGATTTTCTTACCGCCGATATTCATTTCGGTCTTCGGATAATCATAAACCTCACCACCGCGGATGATGATTACGTGCGGATTATCATACTGAATGATCTCCGCAATTTCATTGTTCTGCAGATGAATGATGGTAAATGTGGAATATGCGACGCCACGCACAGAACAAACCGGCAATGTTGCAGCAATCGTCGAGACACATTCCTCAATGGGAAGACCTGCCGCCATCATGGTCGAAATGATCTTCGATGTCAGTGTTGAGAGAATACTTGCTTTGACACCGCTTCCGAGGCCGTCCGCAAGCACGATCACCGTGGAATCATCGTTTTCCTCGACGATATCCACGTGGTCACCGCACAGTTCTTCCCCGATATGGTTGATACTTTTATATCCGATATCCGCACACAGATCATTCATCGCCAATCGACTCCTTCAGCTTTGTCAGTGCGATCTTTGTTTCTGCCGCGGTTTCACCGAGCAGAGACGCAATCTCCTGGACAATACGCATCTGTTTTTCAACGACCTTATCCGCAACCTCAACCGTCTGACGGTTGATACGTTCTTTCTTTTCACGTTCCGATTCTTCATCTGTTAAATCACGCATAATGCAGATCAGAAGATGGGAATCCGGTGCATAAACGACAGTTTGTTCGATATACTTCTTATATTCCGCAAGATATACACGCTGATCTGTTACCGTTCTTCCCGTCTGCCTGACATTGACAAAGACGCTGGGATCAAGAATACGGACAACCGGTTCGCCGAGCACATCCGATTCCGCACGGATATTCATAATCTTTCTTGCCGCAACGTTGATCTGCTGCACTTCAAGATTTTCATTGAGAACGAGAAGACCGTTAGGCGTGTTATTGACGATTGTATCAGAGAAGCTTTCCGCCTTATCCTTTAAGAACGGCAGACACATCGAAGGTTCAGCCTTGCCCTGCCAGATGGCAATCGCCTTTTCACGGCAGGAATTATAGCCGCAGGATCCGCAGTTCAACTCATCCGAAGTCTTAAACTTACCCATCTGACGGAGAACGGTCATGATTTCATACTCTGACGGCTGGCTGAACTTAGGTTCAATTGTTGTGAAATGCTTCCGCATATTCATAGGATCGGGCTGTTCCACAGCAAAATCCTTATCTCCGGCATAAGCGGAAACCGCAAGATAGTCACGTACCGGGAATTTGCTGTGCTTTTCCATGACCGGTCCGCCGACACAGCTGCCAACACACGCAGACATTTCGATAAAGCACTTATGGATCTTTCCGTTTTCAATATCACGGAGAGCCGCGATACAGTTTTCCACACCGTCAATGGCAAGATACGAATAACCGGGGACATCCTGCTGCATGGTTTTCAGAACACCGCCTGTTGTCGGGAAGAAGCGCGCTCTGCTTTCAGGCGTGGTATCGATTTCTCCCTTTTCCAGTTCAATGCGCTCTTCTTTCAGCCATTTTGTCAGCTCCTCAAAGGTCAGTACCGCATCGACAGGACCTTCGTAATACTCCGCTTCGTCTTTCTTTGCTACACACGGACCGATAAACACCGTTTTCGCACTCGGAATTCTGCGCTTGATATCAGCACAGTGTGCCTGCATCGGGGACATTACATCCGCCAGATACTGCAGTTCTGCCGGGAAATACTTCTGAATCAAAAGATTGATCGAATGGCAGCATGAAGTGATCACGATGTCGCGCGCTTCTTCCCGCAGCATACGGTCATATTCATTTTTAACAATCGTCGCGCCGATTGCGGTTTCCTCCACATCGTAAAAGCCAAGCTTCTTCAAAGCCCGGCGCATGGATTCGATTCCGACATTCTCATAATTGGCGACAAACGAAGGCGCCAGGCTGACCACAACAGGATCTCCTGTCTGCAGCAGTACCTTGGTTTTTTCCGTACTGTCAACAATTTCCTTTGCATTCTGCGGACATACAACAAAGCAATGACCGCACAGAATACATTCATTTCCAATAATGTGCGCCTGGTTTGCAGAAAAGCGAATAGCTTTTACAGGGCAATGGCGAATACATTTATAACAATTTTTACAATTCGATTTTTTTAATGTAAGACAGTTTGCCATCCACGGTCACTTCCCTTCTGCGGCAATCCTTGCAAGAATATGTTCATTGAAAAATTCCTTGAAATTTTCTCTCGTGATACCGACATGAATATCGTCATTGACTTGAACTGTTACACCGATTCGATTGCATTTTCCGATACAGAAGCTGCCGGATAAGACAACCTCATCCTCCAGTCCATGCTCAGCAATCGACTCCTGCAGGAGCGCAACAATCTCCTGCGAACCCTTCAGATGGCAGGAACTGCCAACACAAATCTGTATAATCAGCATACTCTTACACCCGTGACATGACTTCTTCATCAAAGAATTTTTCTGCTGTATCGGGCGAGACAGAGAAAAATTCTTCTCCGATCTTCACACAGACACCCTGCTGACATTGACCCATACAGAAGGTTCCGCTCAGCTCTACACGGTCACCGACCTGCTTTTCAGCGATTCTGTTCTGAAGCACCTCAACAACCTGACGGGATCCTTTAATATGACAGGAGCTTCCGATACATACTGTAATTTTCACCATGACAATATCCTCTCAATCTGTATAAATTTTTGTATGTACTGCAATGAAACAGTGCCTCGGCCAATTGTTGTCAGACAACAATACACTGAAGCAGATCAAAGTATGTTATTATTTTAACACACTTTTGCATTTAGGGGAATAATTGATTTGTTATATCGATATTATGTGTATTGATATAACATGAATCGATATTATTTTTATCGATAAAAATAAGCAGTTCCATTTTCATGGAACTGCTTAACGGTTATATATGATGTTTGTAGTAATAACAATATGATAGACTGCGGCGAACGCAGGAGAACAGTTTTCATACGCTGCACAATCTCCCGTATATCGACTCATTTTTTATATTATAACATACATCCATCTGAATTGCAATAGTTTCACCGAAATTCAAATGAAGATCTGTGCAGCGATCTCATCCTATCTCATTTCAACTGATTACAAAGATGTGCAAGCGACAACGCGAGGTTTTCCTGCTTCAGTACAACATCCGACGGAAGATGCAAATCAAATGGAGCGAAATTCCAGATCGCACGGATACCGGCATCCACCATCATATCGGCAACCTGTTGTGCAGAACCCGCACCGACTGTTATGATTCCAATCCGGATCTGTTGTTCCAGACAATACTTTGCAAACTCCCGCATTGGCAGAATTTCCTTTGATGTACGACTGTACCGAAGGACCTGATCATTGCAGTCAAATGCGGCGACAATCTGAATTCCGTATTCCTCAAAACCGGAGAATTCAAGGAGCGCTCGTCCAAGCTTACCGGCACCGATCAGAACCGCTTTGGTATCGGATCGCTGTTCCAGACATGCCTGCAGATCGCATATCAGCTCACACGCGACGTAACCGACCTTCGGTCTTCCGGAACCGCTGACAGCAGCAAGATCCTTTCGAACCATCACCTCACCCAAATTCAAACCGCGTGCAATTGCAGCAGCAGAGATCGTGGTATGATCGCTTACTTTCAAGCCCTGTAAATATGTAAGATACATCGGAAGTCTGCCAAGTGTTGCGCGCGGAATACAGGAATCGCTCATTTTATGCCCTCCATTTTCGCTGATTTCAATGAAAAAAGAAGATCGCCTCTTCCCAAGCGATCTCCCTTTTGTCTTGTGCGACGAACTCTCAGGAGGATATGGAAAGAGAGTTTATCATAGACAAAGACAACTGTATGGTACGTTATTTATTTTACCATAAAACAAATCATTTGAAAATAACGAAAAACGCATAACAGTCATAACAAATTCATATAACACATACAATCGGCTTCGATTCTATTTCCACGGAGCATCTTGCCATTTGGGGCAATTCATGATATAATGAATATTATCAGAGTACATCACCGATGATTTACAGTTTAGTTTATGAAAGAGACAGATATCTATGAAATTCGACAGAGTCATTGCCATTCGAAATACAAAAACCATCTACCGCGATGGAAATCGATGCATCAAGTGCTTTCACGATGCCTATTCCAAAGAAGACGTTCTGAACGAAGCACTGAATCAAACACGCATGGAATCAACCGGACTGCACGTTCCAGAGGTTTATGAAATCGCCCAAATCAACGGCAAATTGTCTATCGTCATGGAATTTATCCATGGAAAAACAATGGCGCAATATATGCTCGAAAATCCGGAGCGGATACAGAGTTTTCTGGTTCAGCTTGCTGACATACAGATGCAGCTGGCTGGTCAGAAAGTACCGATGCTGCTGTCACAGAAAACCCTTATGATGCAGAATATCGCACGTTCCGTAACAGATCCTGCTATCCTTGCCTCTCTCAAAAGGAAACTGGATAACTTAGCACAAGATACACATGTATGTCACGGTAATCTTGAACCGTCAAACATCATCATTACGGACGATGGTACGCCGTATCTGCTGGATTGGATGT
>JAFUKI010000098.1 GCA_017467815.1 Clostridia bacterium | reverse complement strand
ACGATTCTTGCCATAATTTTGCTCCTTTTTGAAAATATTGTTTGTGTGTATTATAGCATATATTTTCCTACCGTGCAAGGGGAAGCCGGAAAAATCAGTGGTATGTGCGAGCTGAATATGGACCGTAAGTGCTGTGAGATCTACTGTGTGGAATGAAAACAGTCATCCGTACCTGAATAAGAACAAATTTCCCCAAAGATCAAAAGTCGGACTGCTCAAAACGAACAGTCCGACTTTTTGTTTATGCAGCATGATCAAAGAGTCTCAATCCAGATGTTGCGGAACTTTACGGGGTTGCCGTGGTCCTGCAGCATCAGAGGACCTTCCGGAACGGGTGCTTTGGTCAGTCCACCGGGGGTCTGGCGATACAGAATGATGTTGTTGTGGATCACCTGACCGTTCTGGAGAATGGTAACACGTGCAGGTTCGACCAATTCACTGCGGTCGTTGTAACGGGGGGCACGGAAAATGATGTCGTAGGTCTGCCATTCCAGCGCAGGTTTGCAGGCATTTACGAGAGGGGTATACATCTGATAGATACCGCCGCAGTCGCTGGTTTCGGGCTTTTCGATTCCGTAGGAATCCAGAATCTGCAGTTCATAGCATCCGTGAATATACACGCCGCTGTTGCCCTTTTCCTGACCTACTGCTTCAGGCATATCGGGTTCCATCCATTCCACGTGAATGTGGGCATCCTTGTAGGTTGCCTTGGATACAATGCTGACCCACTTGCCGGGAACAGTCATAGTACCGTCATTGTCCAGAATCCACGGATTGGGCTCTCCTTCGGGTGTGGTGAAGTTGTCGAGAGTGGTACCGTCGAATAATACGATTCTTGCCATAATTTTGCTCCTTTTTGAAAATATTGTTTGTGTGTATTATAGCATATATTTTCCTGCCGTGCAAGGGAATCCGGAAAAATCGGATCTATAAAAAACGAACCCATACATAAAACAATTCTTGACTGAGAAAAACAGGTGTGGTATACTTATACTATACTGAATGATTTAAAGAGGAATCGGTAATGGAAAATGTAACATATAAATGCCCTAATTGCGGGGCATCGCTGGATTTTGGCGCGGCAACCGGTCAGATGCAGTGTGAATATTGCGACAGTACCTTTGATGTGGAGACCCTGCGTGATTTTTCCGCGGAAACGGAAGAGGCAGGGACGGAGGAGACAAACTGGGAACAGGAAAATCCGGAAAATCACTGGACGGATGAAGAAGCAGAATCCCTCTGCAGTTATGTCTGCCGGTTCTGCGGTGCTGAAGTGGTAACGGATAAAACCACAGCGGCTTCCAAATGCCCGTATTGCGACAACAATCTGATCTTCACGGAAAAACTGACCGGCAGTTTGAAACCGGACGTAGTGATTCCCTTCAAGATTACGAAAAAACAGGCGGAAGAAGCCTTGAAGCAGTTCTGCAGCGGTAAATTCCTGCTGCCGAAAAGCTATCATACCGAAAGCCGTATCGCGGAGATCAAGGGCGTATACGTACCGTTCTGGCTGTACGACTGCAATGCAGAAGGAAATATGCGGTTTGATGCCCGGAATGTCCGTTCCTGGAGTGACAGAAACTTCATCTATACCAAAACCGACCACTATCTGGTGGAACGCACCGCACGGATGGGTTTTGCCAACATCCCCGAAGACGGTTCCACAAAGGCGGAGGATAACTATATGGAAGCCCTGGAACCCTTCGATTACCGGGAACTGCGTGCGTTTGATATGCCGTACCTGTCGGGATTTCTGGCAGACCGGTACGATGTGTCGGCGGAAGAATGCCGCACCAGAGCCGAGACCCGTATCCGCAACAGTGTGGAACAGGAGATCAGCAAGACGGTTCACGGCTACCAGAGTATGACCGTCCGTTCCAGACAGGTACATATGGAAGCAGGGAAGGTAAAATACGGTCTTCTTCCGGTCTGGATGTTGTCCACACAGTATAAGGATAAGATCTATCGCTTTGCCATGAACGGACAGACGGGAAAGTTCGTGGGGGAACTCCCCATCGACTGGACAAAATTCTGGAGTCTTTTTGCCGGCATTACCGCAGTGGGTGCTGTAATCGGCGGCATTGTTGGATTTTTGGGACTGTGATCGTCTCCGATTTGTTGACTATACGGAGGATTTGTATGAAAAAGTTAATTTTTGTTCTGTGTACAGTGTGTATACTCGTTCTTTCCCTGCCGGTATCGGCGGACAGCCTGCACGTAATCGACAATGCCGGTCTGCTGTCCGAAGAAGCGCTGATCGAGCTGGAGAATGCGGCATCCGAAGTATCCGCTGAAATGGGTGTGGATTTTGTGATTCTGACAGAAAACGGTATCGGGGGAGAAGATCCCTATTATTATGCGGCGGATTTTTACGATTACGGCGGGTATTCTCCAAGCGGCGTGATACTGTTTCTGGACATGGATGAACGGGACTGGTGCATTATCACGTCCGGCGATTGTATAAGCAGTGTGTCCGATTCCGAGATCGACCGGATCGGCGAGGTAATGGTACCGTATCTGTCGGAAGGGCAGTATGCCAGTGGATTTACGGTATTTCTGGAGGAAACCGTATACTGGATGAGTGTGCCGGATTCCGCAAACGCCGGTGGGTATAATGAGGACGAATATTATTACAATGACCATTACTATAACGACGGACCTTATATTGAATATACCACCAAAATCGTGTCTCTGCCCCAGTGTATTGCCGTGGGTGGTTTTATTGGACTGGCAGCTGCACTGATCGTGTGCCTTGTGATGAAGTCCCGGATGAATACGGCGAAACCCCAGTTTGCCGCAGGATATTATATGGTGGAAAATTCCTTCAATCTTCTGCACTCCCGTGATCGGTTTCTGTACAGCAATGTAACCAAAGTGGCAAGACCGAAGGACGAAAACCATTCCGGCGGCGGGAACAGAGGCGGCGGTGGTTTCCGCAGCAGCAGCGGTCGATCCCACGGTGGCGGCGGCGGTAAGTTCTGATGAACCGGCTGGTCATTTATTTAAAATCCATAGTATAAACAGAAAGCAGATAACCGTAAAATCCACGATTATCTGCTTCTTTTTATTTTGTTAATACTGTACCAGATACACGACCCACGCTGCAATGACAATAACGGCAACCAATGCCATACAGAGTACCGGCAGATACAAACCCATTCCGGTGAGTCCCCGCTTCCTGCCGTCCAGATACCGCAGAAAGGGAATTATGGCAAACAGAATCCCCATAACGGGTAGTACCGCGGAAAGGGGAAGGGATGCAAACTTATATAACAGCCCTGTACCAATGATGGCAAGACACAGTACCATCTCGGATATTCGATATCTATTCATAGAATCCGATTCTCCTCCTTATATTTTTCTGCCGGTGGTTTCCATTTCTTCTCTGTCCCGGCGAATCAGCAGAACGGCAGCGCAGATCGTCAATATCATGGTGATGATCAGAATGTAGAATATTTCCGTGAAATGCTCCATGGTATCCGCTTCTTCTTCTTTGCCGTAGAACAGAGCTTCCAGTTCCTCCTGTGCCAGTGTATGGCTGCTGAAGGATACGGAAGAAAGATCCAGAGTGATGGTATCATTGGCGTACACCATAACCCCAACATAACTGATCTGATCTGCATTTTCGTATTCATGCAGCGCACAGCGGGCGTTTATGGTTTTGCCGCAGGGAACGGTGTAAGCATAATATTCCGCACGCCGATCCTGACTGCCGAGGATAAAAATCACCGTAGCAGAACCGGTGGCGGCAGAAGGTACTTCCGAAAGATCGGTCAGGGCGAGACGGAACGTGATTTCATCCACACCCCGCAGATCCAGCGTACGGCTGAAGTTCCGCAGCAGTACACCGCCTGCAATGCCGCTGCCGCCGTCTTCATCCGTTGACACGGGCAGAAGACTGCGAAGGGTACGTGTGGGCGTGACGGCGGAAAACAGGGGATTCTGACGGGTATACATTTCCGTAATACCGCCGCCTGCCACCCAGCCGAGGGAACTGTAGGCAGAGGAGAAATCGTAGAGGGTCAGAGACGACAGGGAAGACGGGACGGTGCTTTCCAGAATTTCTGCGGGATGGTCCCAGATCACACGGCTGGAGTTTTCCACCTGAATGTCCTTCATGGCAGAATACATCTGAGGATCATTCTTCTGGGAAATATTCTCCAGGGAAAGAATCAGTGCCCGCAGCTTTACGGAAGAAACAGCGGTACATAAATCGGCATAATTCTGTACCAGTGTAGTGCTTTTCCAGGAAGCATGGGTATCCCCGCCGGGAATCCACATGAAAATCGTATCCGCCGGGGCAGGAAAACCCATTTGACGGAGATTCCGGGAAACAGCGTCCGGCAGAGCAAAGGTATCGTCCTTCATGGTATGGAAATTGTAACCGAATACCCAGGGAATATTGCCGAGGCTGTCCAGATAATGGGCAAACAGCATAGAGAAAAACTCCGGTGCCAGAGCGGCAATTTCTTCCGCAGGATCATTGCCGTATGCAAACTCATCGGTGAAGGGCACGATCAGATACACATCGGCAACGGAAGCCGCCGCAGCAGAATAGGTCAACGCCGCAAGATCCGCTATGGATTGCACTGCCTCGAAAGGCTCGTCCATGGGAATGCCGGTGTATTTTTCACTGTTGATTCCGCTGCCGAGCATGATCGCATCTATGGCAGGATACCGCTTGCAGAGGAAAGAGATGATGGCGGTATACTGTTCTACGGCGTCCTCGGTTGTCAGGTACGGCAGATACCATTCCGCATCTGAAGACATATAGGTCAGCCCCGCAATGGGGGAGTCGGCGTAAATCCGCAGACATACTTCCAGACCGGCATCGGCGTAGAATTGAATCTCACTGTCCAATTCTGTCAGTAAAGCTGAATTCAGATGCCAGGTTCTGCCGTTCCGTGAGCAGACCGTACTGCCGTTTTTCAGCAGCAGCTGATGCAGCGGAATATCCACCACTACGTGGGATACATTGGATTCAAACACACCCACCGCATTGGCGTCATGCAGACCGAGGATGGAGAGGGAGGACGCGGCGGGAGAACGACCGGTCAGAAAACGGGGTTCATTCAGCAGATACAGTATCTGGTTGTTCGGATCGTCGGGATCCTTATGGGAAAGCGCGAGGAAGAACATCCAGTTTTCCGCATATGTACGATGGGCAGACAGGGGGAGTGTAATGGAATAGCTGTTGGACACACTGCACTCACCCAGCAAAACGGCATTTTCCATGGAATCCTTGTTCCAGGACGGTACGGCGTACAGCATAATTTTGTCGTCGATATAGCGGATAACAGCACTCCGTGAGAGTTTTCCCGAAAAGACGATTTCGTCATCCGCAATCCCGAAGGACAGAATGGTACCCAGATTCTCCACAGCCGGCAGGGGATCGGCAGCTTCTTCTTCCGGGGGGATATTGCAGACCGTCACAGAAGAAAGGATGATCGCTTCATTTTCCAGCGGTTCCATATCATAAAAATACAGATAATAGGCGTCCAGATAGCTGGTGGAGATATTCCCATCTTCTCCGTACGACGGAAGAGGCAGAAGATAGGTCTGCAGCCCCTCACGCAGATCCAGAGGTGATGTGGTCAGAACCTCCTGATCCCCTTTATACAGTACACCCGCCGCCAGAGAACCGACAGCTTTGTTCCCCTGTATGGTCACAGCCAGCATAAACCCGTCAGTATCTTCGGGCAGGGCATTATGGAGATACTCAAAAGCGATCTCCACCCGTCCGGATGAATCGGGCATCAGGTGCAGTACATCCCCGTCCAGGGAAAGTTCTCCATCGGTAACGGTAATGGAATTGGTGGTGAAGGAGTCCAGGAGAAGTGCGATATTGTCAGCATACAGGGAAGTCATCTCCACACGGTCGGGGACTTCTTTGCCCACATATTCCACACGGATGGAGTGTTTTTTGATTTCCTGTACCTCTGACAGCCCGTCAATGTTGAACCGCACCAGTGTCCATTCGTTGGGATTTACGTATACATAGGACTGCATCATGCCGGTATCGGTATAGATATCGAGTACGATACGATAGGGGACGGATTCGGCGGCGATTTGTCCCGGTATATCGGCGTTGGTGGTGATGCGGATGCCGAAAGCCAGCGTATCATATTCTTTCAGAACGGACAGGGCTTCAAAGTTATAGGAGACATACCCCCTTTTTCCGGTTCCGGGATTGACACTGACGATGTAGGTATCATTGAATTTTCTCTTTACATTCCAGACATTGTCGCCGGAAAAATCGAAAACGCCGGAAAAAGTATCAATATTATAGGGAAGCTCACTTACCAGCGAATCAATATCCAAGAAAACATCCGTGTATCCGCCGGAGAATTCAGTTCCGTCAGCAAAGATACACAGGGAAGACAGACAGGCAAGTACAGCAAAAAGCAGGAGAACATACAAGGCAGTATGTTTCACGGAATCACCTCTTTAACGTATTTGCGGAGAAAAGTATATTTATATAAGCAGAAAAACATAACAGAACAGTAAAAAAACAATATATAGATAGAATAATCTCCAATCTGCATACATACTACCATATTCTCTGAGAAAGTTCAAGGGCAGATTTGTAACACTTGCGTTCATAACCGTAAAAAGTTCCGGGCACAGCCTGAAAACGGGTGAAAATCGAAGAAAAACGGAGGATTTATAAAGATAAATCAAAATAATCGGAAATATTTCGCAAAAAGGTATTGACTTGGGTGAGGGAGTGTGGTATAATAACGCTGTTCGAGAAAATAACTATCGATATGGAGGAAAAAGCAATGTCAACATACATGGCTAAACCTGAAACCGTAGAACGCGGCTGGTACATCATTGACGCAGCCGGCAAGCCTCTCGGTAAGACCGCTGTTGCTGCAGCTAACATTCTGCGCGGCAAGCATCGTCCTGAATTCACACCCCACGTGGACTGTGGTGAATACGTTGTAATCATCAACTGCGACAAGGCAGTTCTGACCGGTAAGAAGCTGGATCAGAAGTTCCACAGAACCCACTCCGGCTACATCGGCGGTCTGAAAGAAACCAGCTACCGCAAGCTGATGAGCACCCGTCCGGAATTCGCAATGGAACTGGCTGTAAAGGGTATGCTCCCCCACAACAGCATCGGCCGCAAGGCGATCACCCGTCTGAAGGCATATGCAGGCAGCGACCACAAGCAGCAGGCACAGAAGCCTGTTCCGTACGAAGTTGAAATGTAAGAAAGGACAGGTATAAAGAATGTATACAAGTGCAAAGCCTTATTTTTACGGCACCGGCAGAAGAAAGAGCTCCATCGCACGTGTTCGTCTGTATCCCGGTTCCGGCAAGATCACCATCAACGGTCGTGACATCGATGAATACTTCGGTCTGGAAACTCTGAAGCTGGTTATCAATCAGCCCTTCGGCGTAACCAATACTGTTGGTAAGTATGATATCGTAGCTAACGTAAAGGGCGGCGGTATCTCCGGTCAGGCTGGCGCGATCCGTCATGGCGCAGCTCGTGCTCTCCTGCTGGCTGACGATACTTTCCGTGCACCTCTGAAGAAGGCCGGCCTTCTCACCAGAGACCCTCGTATGAAGGAAAGAAAGAAGTACGGTCTCAAGGCAGCTCGTCGTGCTTCTCAGTTCTCCAAGAGATAATTTCAGCCTTCGGGCGGTTATCAGACAGCACTCACGTTTGGTGGGTGCTGTTTTTGTGTTCTGTGATACAGTTTGTAAATAAATGTCCCAGTCTATTTATTTTTGTGCTTTTATATGGTAAAATAGTATCAGTTTGATAAATTCTAATTTACAGGATAATTACATGACGATCACAGAGGTCAAAGAAAACAAAAAACAATATCTTCCCTTGCTTTTGTTGGCAGATGAACAAGAGGATATGATTGACCGATATATTGAAAAGGGTGCAATGTATGTGCTTGATGATAATGGTATAAAAAGTGAATGTGTTGTTACAGATGAGGGGAACGGTATCATTGAAATAAAGAATATTGCAACTGTTCCCGAACACCAAAGAAAAGGTTATGCAAAAGCTTTGATTGATTTCCTTGTCAAAAAGTATGGCGGTAAATATTCCGTTTTGCAGGTTGGAACCGGTGATAGTCCGTTGACCATTCCTTTTTACGAGAAGTGCAGATTTGTCCGTTCTCACAGTATACCGAACTTTTTTACGGATCATTATGACCACCCGATATATGAATGTGGTGTTCAGTTGGTGGATATGATTTACCTGCAAAGACCCATATAAAATAAATCCCAATATACCAAACAGAACAAATATAAATTTACAGAGGTAACATCATGTGGAGAGAACTGTATAATGCAGCAGTCAAGGTCCAAAATCACAGAACGATTTCGCCATTTATTGAAGCAGGGGGTGTGGCTGCTGCCATTCTGACGAAAAAGGGAAATATCTATGTCGGCGTGTGTATTGATACCGCTTCAACACTGGGAATGTGTGCGGAGAGAAATGCCATTGCCAATATGATTACAAACGGCGAAAGCCAGATTGAAAAGGTGGTTGCTGTAATGCCGGATGGCAGGGTTGGTTCTCCTTGCGGTGCCTGCCGTGAATATATGATGCAGCTGGATAAGAACAGCGGGGAAATCGAAATCCTGCTTGACCTTGAAACTAAGAAAACAGTAAAACTCAAAGAACTGATTCCCGATTGGTGGGGAACAGAGCGGTTCGCTGAGTAATGCAGCAGATTTAAATTTGACAACAAAAAGGAGCATCCAATAATGTCCACCCATAAACTCTACTACGAAGACTGCCACCTGTCGGAATTCACAGCCCATGTCGTAAGCTGTACCCCCACAGAGGGCGGATGGCATATTATCCTCGATCAAACCGCATTCTACCCCGAAGGCGGCGGACAACCCTGTGATCTGGGGAACATAAACGGGATCCCGGTGCTGGACGTACAGGAACAGGGCGAAGATGTAGTCCACCTGTGCGCAGAAGCATTGGAGACCGGCGCGGAAGTCCTGGGGAAAATCGATTACGAAAGACGGTTCGATCTGATGCAGCAGCATTCCGGTGAACATATCGTTTCCGGTTTCATCCATGCCAAATACGGACTGCATAACGTGGGGTTCCATATGGGCGCGGATGTGATCACCATCGACTTTGACGGCATCATCCCGGCGGAAGACCTTCCCGAAATCGAAGCCAAAGCCAATGCCGCCATCTGGAAAAATACGCCCCTGCATATCTGGTATCCTACGGAAGAAGAACTGCCCGGCGTGCCTTACCGCAGTAAACGTGCGCTTCCGTGGCCGGTTCGGGTGGTGGAATTCCCCGGCGTGGATATCTGTGCCTGCTGCGGTGTCCATGTGGCATATACCGGCGAGATCGGACTAGTGAAGCTGCTGTCCTGCGTGAAATTCCATCAGGGCGTGCGGATTGAAATGGTGTGCGGCGGACGTGCAGTGGCTTTGCTGTCGGCGGTGTATGAAGAAAACCGTCAGGTATCCCATGCTTTTTCCGCCAAAATTCTGGAAACCGGTGCGGCGGCAAGACGGATAAACGATGCACTGGCGGCTGAAAAATTCCGTGTCACCGGTCTGCAGCGTCAGTTGTTCGATTATATTGCGGCAAGCTATGCCGATAAAGGGGATGTTCTGCGGCTGGAAGACGGACTCGATCCTGCCGGCATCCGGGAATTGGCAGACAAGATTGCCGAGGTCTGCGGCGGAATGGCGGCACTGTTCTCCGGGACGGACGGGGAAGGCTATAACTTCTGTCTGGCGGCGCGTCAGGGGGATCTGCGTGATCTGGGCAAGGAACTGACAAGCACCCTGAACGGACGTGGCGGCGGCAAACCCGGATTTATCCAGGGCAGCGTCAAAGCGGACAAACAGGCAATAGAGGAATTTTTTAAAGATAAAATGAGGAATCACTCATGAGTATTACAATAGAAAAAGCGACAGCAGCCGATGCGGCAGAAATGCTGGCATTTTTAAAACAGGTCGGCGGTGAAACGGACAATCTGACATTCGGCGGGGAGGGACTGCCGTTTTCTGTGGAGGCAGAAGCCGGTTATCTCGCCGGCATGGAAGATTCAACGGACAACATTATCCTTGTTGCTAAAGAAGACGGTAAGATCATCGGAAATGCCAGCCTGAGCCGTATGTCCCGTCGGATGAGCCATCGCGGTGATTTTAGCATTGTAGTTGCTAAAGCATTTTGGAATCGTGGGATCGGCGGACAGCTTCTGCGTACGGTTCTGGATTTTGCCCGTGAAAACGACTTTGAGAAGATCGATCTGCAGGTACGCAGCGACAATGTGAACGCCATTCATCTGTACGAAAAATACGGTTTTGTAAAACTTTGCACTTACCCTGCGTTTTTCAAAATCAACGGCGAATATGCAGATGTGGAGTTCATGTGTCTGCAGCTGTGACATAACAGGAGAAAAATATGATCGAGACCATTATCGCCGGCGTGCTGGCATTTGCAGGCACAAATATTGACGATATTTTCATAAACACTCTGTTTTTCGCCCAGGCGGATACCGGACGAAAGGTGCGTTCTGTGGTGATCGGCAAATACCTTGGGATTGGTGCATTGGTTCTTGTGAGCTGGTTCGGCGCTGTTTTCCTGCAGTATGTACCGCAGAATTATACCGCCTTACTCGGACTTGTTCCCATGGCACTTGGCATCAGGGAATGGATTCAGTATCAAAAGGACAAAAAATCATCCGATTCTTCCCATGAGGAGGAAAAACCGGATGTGGGACGCGGATTTATAATAAGCATGATGCTTATCACCATTGCAAGCGGCGGGGACAATATCGGCGTCTATATGCCCCTGTTTACAGGCTATTCCGTATGGCAGATGCTGACCGTGGTTATAATTTTCGCCCTGATGACAGCCTTATGGTGTCTGCTGGGAAAGAAACTCTCCGACCTGCCCGGTCTGCGCACTTTCTTGCTGAAGTATAAACATATTATCGTACCGTGTGTACTGATTGCATTAGGCATATACATAATAGCAAAACCATTTCTATGAAACACCAGTAAAAATTAAAATAAAAAATCCTTCTTCCCAAAAGTTTTTGAAAAGAAGGGGGTGCAGGGGGGAGAAAAACTTTTTTCAAAAAGTTTTTCTCCCCCCTGCAAAACATTTTCTATTTCCGCAACTCCTTACGGAAGTTCGAGGACTATGGAATAGAAGCAGAACTGTTCCTTATAATAACCGTTGAAAATGATCGGAACGATTCCGTCGACCACACCGTTCATACGGGAGTTGGCTACGCTGAGACGGCCGGATTCGACGGTTTTGTTGTTTCTCAGTCTCAGTGTATGTCTTTCCACCGTTTCTTCAAAATGGATACCGTCATCGGAACTCCAGATTTCAAAACTTGCGGCTTTGGAACCTTCCGCGGAAACATTTTCCGCAATGATATAATACTTTCCGCTGGGACCCTGGGTCATGCCGAAGGTGTATTTGTTTTCTGCGGTGTCCTGTTCTTCTTCAAACTGAATGGGTTCATTGAGCACTTCGTTCAGCTCTGCATCGTAGATAGCGTGGTATGTGGTGTATTTGTCATCTTTCGCATGGGTGTAAAGAATATGGAGATTGCCGTCAAAATCCATATACGATGTACCGCCGCCGTCTCCGTCACCGAAATAATTGATGTGCTGGGGTTTGTTGATCTGCGTCGTGGAATATTCGGGAACTCTGACGATGATCTCCCTGTACTCCGTACCGTATGCATCGGGCACATTGTATACGTAAACACCGTCCCACAGATACTGTTCACCGTCGAAACGCAGACCTGTCGTTTCGGTACGGTTTTTGATGGAACCGCCTCTCTGAATGACAAAGGTGAAACCACCGTTGCCGTCAGCGAATCCGTTGATGTAGTCACGTCGTTCCGGCAGCTGAATGGTGTGGCATCCTTCTTCCCACTCGCCTTTTTTGATGTCATAAATGAACCAGGCGAGGAAGGCCTGCGGTGCGTCGCCGCCATTTGCCAGAGCATAGATCTTTCCGTTTTCTACATCAATAATCGGATTGGTTTTTCCGTACCCGTGATCCACGAAGGGATGGGTGTCATAGCGCTGCAGGGACTTGGCGTGATGTACCATTTTGTCCGTATTGGTATCCACCACGAAAACTTCCAGCCAGGCACTGCTGTTGTAGCCCGTGGACGGATAACCCATTTGTACAAACTCGGTCTGATAGGTTTCTTCATCCCCGGCAATGGTGGTTACATAAATCATACCGTCGCCGCCGTACATGATATTGGGCGTGCAGCTGGAATTGTTTCTGGGGAATTCGTATCTGTGGATAATCTTGAATCCGTCAGAGGTCATCTTGAAAATGGCAGCTTCGGCTTCACCGTTCATCCACAGCGGATGGGTGGTTGTAGGACCGGTGGTTTCTCTGATGATATAAGCACCGTATGTACCGTTTTCGGTACGGATGATACGGTTTTCATGACCGCCGTGTACGCCTGTGCTGGTGGAATAGAGGGGAGTGCTCTTGGTTGCCACCAGTCTGAGATAGGAGAATTTGATACCGTCCGACTCAAACTGTACACCGATATTGTCCGGCGTTGCATCATCCGCATCCACACCCTCTGCCTGTACCGCAAACTTGTAGGTACGGGTAACGGGGGCGGCAAAGGCGGAGTCAAAGCGAACCGTTATATCGCTTCTCAGAAAATCCGCTGCGGGAAGTGCTTCATAAGCCGCCAGAATATCGGAGAAACCTTCGACATTCGCGGAAACACCGGTCTTGCTGTTGACCGCAATTTCGGCAAACCAGGCATTCAGCGCGGCTTCCGTCATGTCCCCGTAGTAGACAAACTGTGTTCCATCGGGAGAAACATCCATTCCGTCAACAACATTCGCCATCAGCCTGGTGATAATGGTCGCCACTTCTGCTCTTGTGGTGGTTGCTTCCGGATCGTAACATCCGGCGTTCTTGCCGTTGAGAATACCCATTTTCCGCAGGGATTCAATATGTTCTGCCGCCCAGGAAGGGAAGGTGTCCTTGTCCTCGAATCCCTGGATCAGCTCTTTTCCCTGAACAGTGAGAGAGGCATACTGAATATACCGGTTGACCATGAATGCCAGCTCCTGACGGGTGATCGGTTCATCGGGGGCAAAATTTGCGGCAGCGGGATCTCTGACGATTTCCGCTTTTACAGACCAGCCGACAGAATCCGCATACCAGGCATTGGCGGCAACATCTCCGAAGGACAGGTCCTTGCCCAGTCCGGCAGAATCTTCTCTGGAAAAATTGCAAAGCAGTGTTACAAGTTCTGCTCTGGTCATGGGCTTGTTGGGACTGAATATATTCCCGGGTTCACCCTGCATGATCTTAGCATCATATACGGTTTTGACACTGCTGTAGAACCAATCCTTTTCGGATACGTCGGTAAAGGACATGGCATCACCGGCAGATACAAACGCCGCGGTTACCATCACTGCCAGGAGCAGGATGGAAGCAAACAGCAAAGTTATTGTCTTCTTCATAAAATTTCTCCCTGTCTTGTCGTATTTACTCATCAGAGTCATTTTTATATCTGTCCCAATTCGACAATGTGTTCCCGGATAACAGACGTTTTCATTGGCTCCCTCCGGGAGGGAACTGTCATCGAAGATGACTGAGGGAGAGCGCGTAAACAATAAGTGTGAACAAATTATACGGCTACGCAGGCTCCTTCCGTCACGACTTCGTCGTGCCACCTCCCTCTCGGAGGGAGGCTTTGGCGAAACCGAATGGCAGCGGGAACACAAAAGGGAATAGGGATTTATATTTTAATCATATAATAATTGTTCTGCTTTTTCAATCAAAATTTGTAAACATTACTACAGCAAAAGCCATGATACACCCTGGCAGTATACGTATATATTTGTAACATAAATAATCGTAAAATCTTCCATTGCCCTTGACTTATGCAGGAATATATGCTATAATAACTAACGTATTAAAATCAATTTGGAGGAGTATCCATATGAAGCGTATCAAGACTCTGGAAACCAAGAACCTGTGTGCAAGCGCCAAAAAGGGCGGCTGCGGTGAATGTCAGACCTCTTGTCAGTCTGCTTGCAAGACCAGCTGCGGTATTGCAAACCAGAAGTGCGAAAACAAGAAGAGCAAGTAATCCGGAGAATATACACCAAAATGCCGCCGTCCTTCCGGCGGTATTTTTTGTGAAACATTTTTTTACATATTTGGAGAATCATTATGGTACATTGCTATAAACTCGGCGGACTCAATATTGTACTGGATATCTGTTCCGGTTCCGTGCATGTGGTGGATGAGGTGGCATACGATGTGATCGAAGCCTACGAGACCACGGATCATGAGCAGATTATTGAAGATATGCTGGTGAAATACGGCGACAGAGAAGATGTGACCCGTGAGGAACTTGTGGAATGTCTGGAACAGATCGAAGAACTGAAGCAGGCAGGTCAGCTGTTCACGCCCGATACATTTGAACCTGTGGCAGATACCCTGAAGCAGAAGACCGCCGGCGTGGTGAAAGCTCTGTGTCTGCACATTGCCCATACCTGTAACCTGAACTGTGCCTACTGCTTTGCCAGCCAGGGAAAATACCAGGGGGAAAGAGCGATCATGTCCCTGGAAGTGGGGAAGCGTGCGCTGGATTTTCTGATCGAAAACTCCGGCAGCCGTACCAATCTGGAAGTGGACTTTTTCGGCGGCGAACCGCTGATGAATTTTGATGTGGTGAAGGAACTGGTTGCCTATGCCCGTGTGCGTGAAAAGGAAGCCGGCAAGAATTTCCGCTTTACCCTGACCACCAACGGCGTGCTGATCGACGATGATGTGATCGACTTCGCCAACCGGGAAATGAGCAACGTGGTGCTCAGTCTGGACGGACGCAAGGAAATCCATGACCGTTACCGTGTGGACTATGCAGGAAACGGCAGCTGGGAGAAGATCGTACCCAAATTCCAGAAGCTTGTGGAAGCCCGCGAAGGCAAGAATTACTATATGCGCGGTACATTCACCCACGCCAATCCCGATTTTCTGAAGGATATTGAAGAAATGCTTTCCCTCGGCTTTACGGAACTGAGTATGGAACCGGTGGTATGCGCGCCCAGTGATCCTTCCGCACTGACCGAAGAAGACCTGCCCATCGTTCTGGAACAGTACGAAAAGCTGGCGGAACTGATGCTGGAAAGACATCGCGCAGGCAAGCCTTTCACCTTCTACCATTACATGATCGACCTGAAAGGCGGTCCTTGTATTTACAAACGTGTATCCGGATGCGGTTCCGGTACCGAATATATGGCGGTAACTCCGTGGGGGGATCTGTACCCCTGCCACCAGTTTGTAGGGGATGAAAAGTTCTGCCTCGGCAATATCTGGGACGGTGTTACCAATACAGCAATCCAGAATGAATTCATGGCATGCAACGTGTACGCCCGTCCGGAATGCCGCGACTGTTGGGCAAAACTGTACTGCTCCGGCGGATGTGCAGCCAATGCGTACCATGCCACCGGTGCCATTACGGGAATCTACTCCTACGGATGCACGCTGTTCCGTAAGCGTATGGAATGTGCCATCATGCTGGAAGCCGCGAAGACCTTGGAAGATGACGACGAATAATGGAAACCCCGATCTGTGATTACGTAAAAGCCTATGCCGACAGCGACGCCCTCCGGCTGCATATGCCCGGACATAAGGGGAAAAGCTATCTGGGCATGGAATCCCTGGACATCACGGAAATCGACGGTGCGGATGTGCTGTATGCCTCGGAGGGAATCATCCTGAAAAGCGAAGAAAATGCGGCATATCTGTTCGATACCGCCAGAACCGTGTATTCTGCGGAAGGTTCATCCCTGTCCATACGCGCCATGCTGTATCTTGCCGTATTGTACGGGAAGAAAAACGGGAAACGTCCCCTGATTGCCGCCGCCAGAAATGCCCATAAAACATTCTTGACTGCCGCGGCACTGCTGGATCTGGATGTGCATTGGCTGTATGGTGAGGAAGCGGGGAATATTCTTTCCTGTGTTCTTACGGCGGAAATACTGGAAAAAGAACTGTCTGCCATGCTGGAAAAGCCTGTTGCCGTGTATATAACCTCTCCGGATTATCTGGGGAATACAGTGGATATTGCATCCCTTTCCAGGATCTGCCGCCGTTACGGGATCCTGCTGCTGGTAGACAATGCCCATGGAGCATACCTGCATTTTCTGCCGGAATCCGGACACCCGATTGCACTGGGGGCGGCTATGTGCTGTGATTCCGCCCATAAAACATTGCCGGTACTGACGGGCGGCGGATATCTGCATATATCGAAAAATGCACCGGAAATGTTTTGCGAAATGGCAGAGCGCGCCATGTCCCTGTTTGCCTCTACCAGTCCGTCCTATCTGATCCTCCAGTCCCTGGACAGGGCAAATGCCTATATAGCGGACGGATACCGAGAAAAACTTGCCGGATTTATCCCGAAAGTTCGTGCATGGAAAGAACAGCTCCACAGACAGGGATTTGTGCTGACGGGCGATGAAGAGATCAAAGTTACGATTGCACCGAAATCCTATGGTTATACCGGTACAGAACTTGCTGAGATTCTGCAAAGCCGGAATATCCACTGTGAATTTGCGGATCCGGATTATCTGGTCCTGATGTGTACCCCGGAAACCGGCGAAAACGGACTCCGACGTGCAGCCGAAGTATTTGCGGCGATAGAAAAACGTACCCCCATCACAGATATGCCCCCGAAGATACCGAGAGGACAGCAGACCGTATCCATCAGAGAAGCCGCCCTTTCCCCATTCTGCACCATTCCGGTGGAGAACAGCAAGGGCAGAATCCTTGCCGCCCCTTCCGTCAACTGTCCTCCGGCTGTACCGATCGTGGTAAGCGGTGAGATGATCGACGAGGAAGCCATACGCTGTTTCCGGTATTACGGGATTGCGTTTTGTGATGTGATGGAATGAAATAATGGTAAAAGACGATATAACCTGCAGATGCGTTATACCGTCTTTTGTTTTGTGTGTGAAATCAATGGAAACTGGATTGATGAACAACAAATTGATAATTGACCCCGTGCGGTATTTATGATACAATAAAATTACACCGGTGATATTGAATTCTGGAGGCGATAATATGCAGATAAAAATCGGCGATAAAATACGTGAACTGCGCCATCGTGACGGACGCAAACAGGAAGATCTTGCAAACGCTCTCGGTGTTTCCAATCAAGCTGTTTCCCGTTGGGAGGCTAATGGTGGATATCCGGATATGGAACTGCTGCCTGCCATTGCGAATTATTTCAACGTCAGCATTGATGAACTTTTCGGATACAGTAAAGACCGTGATGAAAAACTGAAAAATATTTTATCCAAAGCCGAAGAAGCGTTGAACGAACAGGGGGATATGACCGAATGTGTGGAAATGCTCCGGAATGCCGCCGAAGAATTTCCATCGGAACCCAGGATACTGATTAAGCTGGGGTATGCTCTGAGTATACATGGCTGGAGAAAATACGGTGCCAGAAGTTATACGGAAGATGGTTCTGATTATGCCCATGAAGATACCGAGTATAATTCTGCCAATGTGTTCTGGCAGGAAGAGATGCGTGTGTTTGAGAAGGTGATGACCATGGATATTCCGGCGGACGACCGGGGTGCTATAATTCAGATGATGGTAAACACATATGCGAAGATGGGGTATAATGAAAAAGCAAAAGAACTGGTAATGAAGCAGAATTCCATAGAGATGAGCCGGGAATGTCTGCTCCCCAAAGCGACCAAAGCAGAGGAACGGGATAAGTATTATGGGGAAGCGATCATTGCACTTCTGAAAGAATTATCTGATATTTTCTTTTTTGCCATAGGCACAAAAGTATCCCTGTTTACAACCGCAGAAGGAAGACGGCTGAATCTTGCTCTCGCGAAATTATACGAATCGGTGTTCAGTGATGGCAGATGTGGAGAAATGCATTATAGTATAGGAAAACTATATTTAGACAACGCTGTGTTTGAAGCACGTTTTCACAAGAATGTTGAAAAGGCATTTGAATATTTCTGTATAGGATTTGCACATATCAGAAAATACAGACTTGTTTGCAACACCGGTGAATATCATTATTCCTCACCGCTCGTATCCAAAGTAGTATCGAAGAGTGAAGAATTCCGTGCATTATCACCTACTTTTTGGGAAGGTTGGATCAGTGTGTTTCAACCGGAACTGGTCGAGCGAATCAAAGCTGATGATACATATGCAGAGTGTTTTTCCTGATGTGGGAAAATCAAAAGGACAGAGATGAAAAGTCTCTGTCCTCTTTTGCTGCTCTTATTCTTCCGCAATCCGTACCACTCTGCCGGAAATCGCGCAAAGACATTCATAGGGAATCGTGTGCCCGTATTCTGCCATCCGGAGCAATGTTTCTCCATCATCATCTCCGAATAAAACCGCCGTATCACCCGGTCGAACAGGCATTTTTGCATCCGTTATATCCACCATGCACTGATCCATGCAGATTCGCCCCACAATGGGGAACTTCTGACCGCCGATCGTGACGGATGACGGACTGTAGCACCGCAGATATCCGTCCCCGTAACCGATGGTCAGTGTCGCCAGGGTCAGGGGCTTGTCTGCAGTGAACGTGGCGCCGTAGCTGACGTGTTCACCTGCCGGCAGTGTGTGAATGTGAGCGACCGTGGTTTCCAGACGCATAACAGGACGCAGATGCAGTTCCGGATGGTGCTTCCCGTCGGGGGATATGCCGTACAGGGCAATACCGGCGCGTACTCCATCCAGATACGTCTGAGGATAGGTGTAAATCGCCGCGCTGTTGGCTGTGTGGCAGAAACCGCAGGAAATCCCTCTTTCCGTAAGCAGTCTGCGGACTTCCAGGAAACGGTTGTACTGCCGCATGGTCATCATTTCCTCTCCGGCGGTGCAGTCCGGTGACATTTCGTCATCACAGCAGGCATAGTGGGTGAAGATCCCCGCAATCTCGATCCGCGGATCTGCTGCCAGCATTGCCACAGCATCGACGGTACGGGATATTTCCTCTTCGTAGGCAGAAAAACCGACACGGTTCATCCCCGTATCCAGCTTGATGTGTATACGAAGGGGAAGGGTGCCTGCCTTTTCCGCCGCATCCGCCATGGCCAGTGCGTGTTCCGTGGATACTGCCGTAAGCAGAATATGCTCCGAAACCATTTCCGGCACATTTTCCGGCAGGGTATAGCCGAGGATCAGAATACGCGGCTGTCTTCCTCTGGCGGCTTCCAGTGCCCGGATTTCCAGGGCTTCTTCTGCGGAGGACACGGCAAAAAAACGGCACCCTGCGTCGCCCAGAACTTCTGCTGCAATCCGTACATTATGACCGTAAGCGTTGGCTTTTACCACGCTGATCACCTCCGGAACGGTTTCCCCGGCGGGTGTGTGGTCTTTCAGATGCTGCGCAATGGTAAGATAATTATGCCGCAGAGCAGACTTGGAGATCATTGCTCTTGTTTTTTCCTTGATCATATAAATTCCTTCTTATTTTTATACCAAACATCAGGAATTGCCTGTGGATTCCTGTGAGATAAGAGAAAAGTCTGTCAGAGAAACCGTACGTTCCATTCCGCCGGATGTGGTGTGCAGTGTACAGGGATATCCCTCTTTGTCCAGCTCCACCTTACCGGAGAGTCCGGACAATACACCCGGAAAATCCCCCAATCCCGCCGCCACGCTGTCGCTCAGTGGGATAACGGTATCGCCGCAGGACAAAGTATATTTCCCGTCAGGCGTACATACAATCGTCAGACCCGCCAGATTTTCCGGTTGGGTCAGGACCATGGTGAATGTCCCCTGTACCCGGGAAAAATCCGCTTCATATGGCGCGAAAGCTGCATGACAGGTGAAATCTTTGTTCTGCCAGTCCGTTTTGGGTGTCATAATGGAAGAACAGCCGGTTGAGAAAATGAAAAACAGTGATAAAAGAATACAGACTGCAATGTATGCAGTCCGTCGGCAGTTTTTTCTGCCATAGCATTCCGAAAAAGAATTGCCCGACCTGCGGAGATACATAAGATCCTCCAAAGAAATTCATTCTGTGGAATAAATATATGCTCCGCAGACGGGCATTATGTTTTTAATAACGCAGAGTATCGCAGGGAACCAGACCCTTGGAATTGTAGAACTTCATTACCTTTACAGCCTTGTTGGTAGCTTCGATAAAGATAACGGTCTTCTTGCCGTCCTTGGTCATGGCAAGGAAGTAGGAGTCAGGGCTCTTCATGGAACCTCTGAATTCGATAACGGTGTCAGCACCTTCGTAATCCGCCTTGTATTCATCGCGAACAGGGGCGATCTTGTCGAATGCGCTTACGAATTCGCTGAATACTTCATGTTCTCTCTTGCCGTGTACTTCGGTCAGAGTGATCTTTGCATTGGCGATCTCGTACTTGTGGTCGATTGCCACATACTTGTTCCAGGTGAGGTGACGAAGGGTCATGAAGATCAACGGTACGAAAGGCAGGGTTATGATAACCACCAGTATGCCGTACGTGCTGAGCTTAAGCAGGAGGCAAACGTATGCAATAATGATCACTGCATAAATTGCCAGCCACAGTAATTTTGCCTTCAGGAACTTACCTTCTGCTTTTCTGGGCACGGTATATTCCGCGTAATTTCCACTGTCGTTCATATGTATTCTCCTTTTCTCAAAAGCCCGTATTTGTCTGTGGGCCAAACTTATATAAAGTATACCATAAAATCCGTTGACTTGCAAGGGGAAAGTCGAATCTTTATGAAAAAAGCAGCAGATATTTTTCTGCTGCTCTTTATCTTTTGTCGCTTACGGATCAATACCCCAGATCTTGACCTTGCCTGCATCGTCGTTGTCCGACCAGGTGTCATAGGGGCTTACGAAGGAATGACCTACGGACATGGCAATGTGTACACCGGTGTCCTTGGCGAAACCGGTCTTGCCGCTGGTACCGATGGTGTCACCCTTGGCAACGATATTGCCCACTTCAACGGAGAAGGAACCCATGTTGTAGTACCATGTCTTCAGACCCAGACCGTGGTCGATAACCACAATGTTTCCGGTGTAATCCAGAATACCAACATATACTACTTCACCGGCGTTGGCTGCCTTGATGGGATTGCCTTCCGCGATATTGTAGTCCACACCGTTGTTGCGGTAGGTGTTGGAGGGATTTTCATTGATAACAATGGTTCTGCCGAAGCCGCGCATGATGGTACCGCCCATATCCTTGGCATTTCCCAGGAAGGAACCGGAGAAATGACGGGTGGTAATGGACTTGTCCATAATGGAAGCCGCAGTCTGTTCAAACTCAGCAATGGTGTCGCTGGTGCGGTACAGATTCAGGATGGTAGCGGAGACATCGTTCATGTTGCTGGTGGCAAATTCCTGTCCTTCGATGGTCAGAGGAATGGACTGGGTCGTGCCGCCGTATACGAAGGTCAGGGTGTAATTGCCGCCTGCTGTGTCCGGATCGATGGGAAGCAGGGCAACGGCATATTCCCCTTCCTGGAAGAATACGGGAGATACATTCAGGCTGGGTTCGCTGGAGAACTGTACACGTTCAGGATACAGAACATTCGTAGCGGTAACGGCAACGAAACGTCCTGCCTTGACACTCTGCATACCCAGATGGAATTCCGCCGGAGCAGAAACGGTGCTGTCGAAATTGTAGACCAGCTCGCCGCAGAAGGAACGTGACGGGTCTTCATACCATTTTGCGGTTACGGTAACATTCAGTTTGGTGTTGCTCTTGAAGGAAAGCTCATTTACAAGATTTTCGTATACATCATCGAAGATCAGATTGCCGGCGTCATCGAGGATTTTTACCATGAAATAATCGGGCTGCAGGTCGAACTGCAGATCAAATCCGCCTTCCAGAGCGTATTCTTCGATTTTCTGTTCCACTGTACCGGATACATCGGAATCCACATAGGAACCGGTGTAATTCTTGTACTGCCAGATTGCCTGGTCGGGGGAAACGGGGTAGGTGTTGGACAATGTCAGCACCGGCATGGTAGCGGTTTCGTAAATGCTTTCGGCGTATTCCGTGGTGATGAATGCGGTGGCATCGTCTTCTGCGATCTGATACGCTTTGCCGGCGGGATCCTGGAAATAGTTGGATGCCGGGTCGGGGTTGAAGTAGAACAGATATGTTTCGTTCTTTACTCTGCTGGACAATGTTACCTTGAAGGGGATCTTACCGGTCAGGGAATCCGGCAGACCAACGATCTCGGAGGCATTGTTCCGCATTTTCAAAAAGAAATCGATCATATTCACAGCTTCTTCGGAATCGTCTCTGTGGAATATGTACGTTTTCTCATTGATATCGGATATGGAAATCTGCACGGCGGTTTTGTTGTCCACGGGTGCATTCTGCGTTTTGTTGTAACTGGAAATGGCGATGACTGTAGGAATCAGGCACAGCACAAAAAGTACAACAAGTATGACCTTATTTTTCACGGTAAACCATACCTTTCTGCAATTCTGCAATCTCTGTTAATTTCCCATTCCGGGAGAATCCAATTCTATTGGAAAAGATACCATTTCATCATTTATTATACACTCCATAGCGTAAAAAATCAAGGGTTTTTCGGTATTTCTTCCGATAAACTGCCCCGTTTGCGCTTCCCGGACAGATTTCCGACAGAAGATTCCGGGGAAATTCCCGTTATTCCACAGCAGTATTTTCCCCATTCGCCCTCCGGCAGTTGACTATTTTCGGGAATTTACGTATAATATACATATAACATTTATGAAAATACATAGTATTGCAGAGGTATATACATTGAAAAAAGGTTTGGTTATGGAAGGCGGCGGTATGCGCGGTCTGTTTACCGCAGGCGTGATTGACGTATTTATGGAAAACGGTATCAATTTTGACGGTGCTGTGGGCGTGTCAGCCGGGGCGGCGTTTGGATGCAATATCAAATCCCAACAGCCGGGAAGAGTACTGCGGTATAATCTGGCGTACTGCAAAGATCCCCGTTTCTGCAGTGTGCGGTCCCTTCTGAAAACGGGGGATATGTTCGGGGCGGAATTTTGTTACCGGACATTGCCCTATGAGCTGGACAAATTCGATACCGCCGTATATGATGCCAATCCCATGGAATTCCACGTGGTCTGTACCGATGTGGAAACCGGACTGCCGGTGTATAAAAACTGCATGAAAGCCGACGAAAACGCCATGGAGTGGTTCCGTGCGTCCGCTTCCATGCCCCTGGTTTCCCGTGTGGTTGAGGCGGATGGGTACAAAATGCTGGACGGCGGCATTGCGGATTCCATTCCGATTGCCTATTTCCGGTCCATCGGATACGATAAAAATGTCGTCATCCTGACACAGCCGAAACAGTATCGGAAGGGGAAAAACAAAATGCTCTCCCTGCTGAAACATACTCTGCGGAAATATCCGAAGACCGTGGAAGCCATGGCGAAGCGGCATCTGGTATACAACGAAACCGTTGATGAAATCTGCCGCATGGAGGAAGCCGGAGAGATTCTGGTAATCCGCCCGAATGACCCGCTGCCCATCGGAAGAATCTGCCACGACGGTGATACACTGAAAAAAGCGCACGAACTCGGCAGACAGGCAGGGATGGCGGCTCTGGAGAAAGTCCGGGCGTTTTTTGAGATGTGAAAATATTTTTGAAAAAATAAAAAAATCTGTTACCAAATTCCATTTTGCCGCACTATATGGATGAAATCGCTGAGCGATGGAATCAGAAAGGAGAAGCGAGAATGGCGGAAACCAATCCCATGACCGGACAGCGGATCACGGAATTCACGGAATCGTATATGGGCAAACTGTTCTATTTCTGTCTCAAAAAGACGGGGAACAGCAGCGAGGCGGAGGATCTTGTGCAGGATATTGCCCTGAACATTCTGACTGCCCTGAACAAAGGCGTGTGCCCCGTGAATTTCCCGGCATGGGTATGGCAGATTGCACGTAACCGTTATTCCGTGTGGGCGGACGGGAAGCACAGAAAAGCTGAATCGGTAACCGGTTCCGATATAGGAGACTGTGAAATCCGGGATGACAGCGAAAGTGTGCTCGACAGAATGATACGCAGTGAACAGCTGGCACTGCTCAGGCGTGAGCTTGCATTTATCGGGAATGAATACCGCAGTATCGTTGTTGCCTACTACATCGAAGACAGAAGCATACGTGACATCGCCCTCTCTCTCAACCTTTCGGAAAGCGCGGTAAAGCAGCGGCTCTATCGTGCGAGAAATATTTTGAAAGAAGGTATGAATATGGCAAGAGAATTTGGTGTACGCAGTTATAACCCGGAGAATATTACGTTTGCATCCAGCGGATCTCAGCCCAGCGGATTACCCTGGTCGGCAGTGGACAGAGCCATTCCCAAAAACATATTGCTGCAGGCAAACAACAACCCTTCCACTGTCGAAGAATTGTCCATGGAACTTGGCATCGCCCTTCCGTATATGGAAGATGAGATTGCCATTCTGCACCGGGCAACCCTCCTTGCAAAAATCGGGGATAAATATATAACGAATTTCTTCATTCTGGACAAAGAATGCCGGATGGATAGCTACAATGCCCTTCGTGCAGGCGCCAAGGAAAGAAGTTTTCTGCTGCAGGAATTTCTGCAGGACAGGCTGCCCGACATCCGCGCTCTCGGTGTGGCAGGCGGACATATTGACGACAATACAATGAAATGGTGCCTGCTTCCGCTTATGGTGGATTACTGTATCAAGGCGGTTGCAGGGGAAGCGGATATTTATCATCCTGCAAAACGTGCTAATCGGGAAAACTGGGGGTTTGTAGGGTATGAAATAACGGATATGCCCGAAAATACTCTAATGGGGCATAACGGCAGCGGCAATGGCTTCTGGACTTACAAGTGCGGTGATTATGGTCTGTGGGATCAGGTGATTGAACCGGATTATGAAAGCACAGTGCTGTTGTATGAATGTTTCCGTAACGGACGAAAAGTTTCCGATTTTTCCGACATGGAAAACAGGTGCTGGAGGGGTATCGACGGAAAATACGCCCATGCCGATGAGAATGGCAATGCTGTTCCGGATATTCCCGTATTCCGTGACGGAGCGCTGGATACAATCCATACCATGCTGAAAACGCACCGGAATTATGAAAAACTTCTGCAGAATTTTTCGGATGCATACGGCGCAACAGAAAAGATCCTGAAGAAATACAATCATAAAGTTTTGCATGATACGATGGGATATTATATCGCCATGGAGATGATCTCAGCACGTATGATGGCGGTACATGATCTGGTGGATGCAGGATTCATGCAGATTCCCGAAGGTACCGGCAAATCTGTACTGGGTATGCATATGATCATCGACTAAGGATACAGCCATAAAAACAGAATTTTCTTCGTAAAATAAACGCCCTCCGGACACAGTACAATACCACTGCTGCCGGAGGGCGATCTTTCGGTATATGGAATTACAGGCTCTGCGCCAGACGGATGACCACTTTCGCGGAACGGTCTGCCGAATTTTTCGCAAATGCGGGGTAATCCTCCACTGCATCGCCGTCCGCATCATCACTGATTGCCCGTACGATAACAAAGGGTACCTTGTTCACATAGCAAACCTGACCCACGGACGCACCTTCCATCTCACAGACCTTTCCCTGGAAGTTGGTCACGATTCTCTCCTTTACACCGGCATCTGCAATGAACTGATCCCCCGATGCAATGATCCCTTTGATGGCGCGGATACCTTCTTCGGTACACAGGGCAATGATCTTGTCCCCCAGTGCTTCATCTGCCGGAATATGCACAATATTGATGCCGGAAATAAGACCCACCGGATCGCCCAGGGGAGAAGTGTCCATATCATGCTGTACAACCGCGGAAGAAACACAGGCATCCCCGATGGTCAGCTCTTTTGTCAGGGTTCCGCCCACTCCGGTGTTGATCACGGCATCCGGCTCAAAACGTACGATCATTGCCTGGGTACACATAGCGGCAAACACCTTGCCGATGCCGCATACCGCCACAACCAGCTCGGTATTGCCGATTTTTCCCGTAGTATAATCAATACCGCCCACTTTTTCCACGGATTTTTCGGATAAAGCAGAAATGATCTGTTCCGCTTCAATGGACATAGCTGCGATAATTCCAAGTTTCATTTGAAAAAACTCCTTATTCTTTGTACATAAAATCGTTTTCTTTATTCTCCAGCACATCCAGATACCGGGCGCATTCGGTCTTGGCGTCGTCTAAGGACAGATTCAGCCAGTTTCCGCAGGCTTTTCTTTCCATGCCGAACATCTCGCCGTCATGGGCAATGATCTGCCGCAGAACGGACTTGACGATTTCCAGAACCTCTCCGTTTTCGGCATCCCGTACCAGAAGATAGAAACCGGTCTGGCATCCCATGGGACCGAAGTAGATCACTCTTTCGCTGATCGCGGAATTGCGGATGTAGGTGGCAAACATATGCTCCACGGAATGCATGGTGCGGTTGTCCATGAAATCTCCGCTGTTGGGAATGCGCGTGCGGAGGTCGTATGTCGTAATATCCCCGTCAATACGGGAAACGTAAATGCCGGGGGTCAGTGTATCGTGATTGACAGTAAAGCTGGCGATGGTTTCCATAGAAAACTCCTTGGTGTTTTTTATTATTGTAACATACCTCATGAAAAAAAGCAAGGTTCATAAACAGATCGGTTCTGTTTTTCCCAAACATCCTTATAGTATTTTGGTGGTGTGAAACGGGCGGACGGTTCTGCCAGGAAAATGTCTCCCTTTTTTAAAAAGATCCCGCATTATAAGATCCAAGATCCCTCTCAACGTAGTAGGACTTGGTAATAGTGCAATAAAAAAAAACGTAAACCGCCCCACGAATCTCCATACGCTCACTTGTATTTTTTTTGAAAATGTTCTATAATATAGGTGTGAATATAGCCGGGTATATTCACCGAATACTATAAAGATGAAAAATACAGGAACAAACATGGTGAAAGTCATGGGATTCCTTGGATATATAAATATTATTATTTATACATGAGGAGGACGTGATATGCTCCGTCTTGAAAATATTACTTTTAAAATACCTGCGGAAACCGGCAAAACGGGAACCATTCTGGACGATATTTCTCTGGAAATACCGGACGGCAAATATATTGTAATCACCGGTCCCAACGGCGGCGGAAAGACAACCCTCGCCAAAGTGATCATGGGCCTTGTAACCCCCGATTCGGGCAGAATCTTTCTGGATGGCATGAACATCACCCCCCTGGACGTAACGGCAAGAGCAGCGGCAGGCATCTCCTACGGATTCCAGCAGCCGCCCCGTTTCAAAGGGATCACGGTAAAGGAACTTCTGCAGATCGCGGCACAGAAGAAGCTGAGCAGGGATGAATGCTGCTCTTATCTGACCAAGGTTGGTCTGTGTGCATCCGATTATCTGAACCGTGAGGTGGATACCTCTCTGTCCGGCGGTGAAATGAAACGTATTGAAATCGCCACCATTCTGGCAAAAAATACCCCCGTAATGATTTTCGACGAACCGGAAGCCGGCATCGACCTCTGGAGCTTCCACAGACTGACGAAAACCTTCAGAGAAATTCATGAATCTACGGGCTGCACGCTGATCATCATTTCCCATCAGGAACGGATCATCAGCCAGGCAGACGAAGTATTGCTGATCGCGGACGGAAAACTCAGCGGCAGAGGACTGCCCGAGGAAATTCTGCCCCAGATCGACGGAATTTATGAACGTGCCTGCTGCAAGCTGGGCGCGGAATGCTGAGAGGGGGACGGAATATGGCTCAGAACGATATTCGCAAAGATTTGCTGAAAAAAATCGCCGACCTTCACGAAGTACCGGAAGGCGCATACAATATCAGAGAAAACAGCGGTCTGGCAGGACGCCGGAATACGGAATATATTACGATTGAAACCAAAACCGATAAACCGGGTATCAACATCTACGTCAAGGACGGCACCCAGAATAAGAGTGTGCATATCCCCGTGCTGATCACACAGACCGGTATTACGGAAATGGTGTACAACGATTTCTTCATCGGTGAGGACTGCGATGTGCTGATCGTGGCAGGCTGCGGTATCCACAATGAAGGGGATGAAAAATCCGCTCATGACGGTATCCATTCCTTCGAGATCGGCAAAAACTCCCGTGTGCGCTACATTGAAAAGCACTACGGCGAAGGAAAAGGTACCGGCGAAAGAATCATGAATCCCGAAATGACCGCCCATCTTTCCGAAGGGGCGACATTGGAAGTGGAATCCGTCCAGATCGGCGGCATTGATTCCACCAACCGCAAAACCGTGATCACTGCGGATGAAAATGCCAAGGTGCTGATTCAGGAAAGAATCATGTCCGACGGCAAGCAGGATGTAGTCAGCGATACGGAAGTCATTCTGAACGGAAACGGTTCCAGCGCGCAGATCAATTCCCGTTCCGTTGCCAAGGGGGAGTCCACGCAGCTGTTCTATCCCAAGCTGACCGGCAATGCGGACTGCTTCGGCCACGTACAGTGTGACTCCATTATCATGGACAACGCAAAAATCCGTTCCATACCCGAAATCTGTGCCAATTCTGTGGATGCACGACTGGTACACGAAGCGGCGATCGGCAAGATCGCAGGTGATCAGATCCTGAAGCTGATGACGCTCGGTCTTACAGCAGAGGAAGCGGAAGAAAAGATCTTGGCAGGACTTTTGAAATAAAATATTCCATAAAAATTGTGTGAGGTATAGAAATGCTTAAAGCGTACAAAGAGTATTCAGCGGAAGAGCTGAAACAGATCATGGCAAAGGAACAGGCAAAACTGGACCGCTGGTCCGACATGAACCTGACATTGGACCTGACAAGAGGAAAACCGAACCAGGCACAGCTGGATCTGTCTTCCGAAATGCTGGGTATCATCGGTGACAGAGGGGACTGCTTCTCCGAAAGCGGTCTGGACTGCCGTAACTACGGTATTCTGGACGGTCTGCCGGAAACCAAGCGTCTGTTCAGTGAACTGTATAACATTCCTGCGGAAAACATTCTGATCCTGGGCAACTCTTCTCTGACAGCTATGTATGATACCATTCTCCGCTGTATGCTTTTCGGTGTAGCCGGTGGTCATGAACCCTGGTGCCGTCAGGGTCGTGTCAAGTTCATCTGTCCTTCTCCCGGATATGACAGACATTTCACCATCTGCCGTACCCTCGGTATTGAAATGGTACCTGTAAAGATGACCCCCACCGGTCCCGATATGGACGCTGTATACAACCTGGCCTGCTCCGATCCTTCCGTAAAGGGTATCTGGTGCGTGCCGAAGTTCTCCAACCCCGAAGGGTATACTTATTCCGATGAAACGGTAGAACTGTTTGCCGCCATGAAACCGGCAGCACCCGACTTCCGTGTATTCTGGGATAATGCGTACGCGGTACATGAACTGTACGATGAAGAAGTAAAACTGGTGGATATTTTCGAAAGAGCGCTGGAATACGGTACACAGGATAATTTCTTCTACTTTGCTTCCACATCCAAGATCACATTCCCCGGCTCCGGTCTGGCGGTTATGGCAGCCAGTGAAAAGAACCTGGAACAGATCCGTCCGATCCTGGCGACCCAGACCATCGGTTTCGACAAGATCAACCAGATGCGTCACGTAAAGTTCTTCAAGAATGCCGACGGTATCCGTGAACACATGAAGAAGCACGCAGACATTCTCCGTCCCAAGTTTGAAATGGTTGAACATATTTTTGATAAAGAACTGACCGGGCTGGATGTCGCTTCCTGGACCTCTCCCAAGGGTGGTTATTTCCTGACTCTGTTCGTAATGGAAGGCTGTGCAAGACGTGTATATCAGCTGTGCCGTTCCGTTGGTGTGACTCTGACACCTGCCGGCTCCGTGTATCCCTACAGCCGTGATCCTGCGGATTCCGCTTTGCGTATCGCACCCACTTTCCCGGAACCGGAAGAACTGAAGCTGGCAGTTGAAATTCTCGCCTGCTGTACCAAGATCGCCGCTGCGGAAAAGCTGCTGAAGAATATGAATGCATAAGAATCTTATATAACGAAGGACATGGGTATTTACATTTCTGTACTGTAAATACTCATGTTTTCGTATATATGGGGATAAATATGGTATCTGTACCGGGGATCATGAGCCTTATCATAGTATCAATTATAAGAAAATCTTAAAAACTCCCTAAGAAAACAAAAAGAATTTACTCCATGCGTGTTCACATTTTGGGTGTATACTATACATATCAAAAACAACCCGGAGGATATGTATGGAGAATTCTTTATTATTGTACATCAGCGTAGGCATATCGTTATTCGTTGGCTTTTGCTACATATACCAGACGTTGTATCTGTTTCTGCCATATATTCTGCCAAAACGGAAATACCGTTATACTACGGAAAATGCACCTCTGCATCGGTACGGTGTCTGTATAGCGGCGCGGAATGAAGAAGCGGTTCTACCGGAACTGATCGCCAGCATCAAAGCCCAGAGTTATCCATCTTCCCATCTGGATGTGTATGTGATCGCCGATAACTGTACGGACAATACAGCATCCGCCGCAGAAAAAGCCGGAGCTGTGGTGTTCCGGAGACAGAACAGAGAAAAGATCGGCAAAGGATATGCACTGGCGTATTTGTTTGATGCCATGAAAAATGCCGGTGTGTATGACAATTATGACGCATTCCTGATTCTGGATGCAGATAACCTTCTGGATAAGGACTATATGCTCCACATGAACCGGTTGTTTGCGGAAGGATTTGATGCATTGACCAGCCGCCGGAATACCAAGAACTTTGGAGATAACTGGCTGACATCCGGATATGGTCTGTGGTTCCTCCACGAAGGCATCCACCTGAACCATTCCAGAATGCGCCTGGGTGCAGGATGTGCGGTGTCCGGTACAGGATTTATGTTCAGCCGTCGGCTTCTGGACGATCTGGGCGGATGGCATTATCATACACTGACAGAGGATATTGAGTTTTCCACGGAGTGTGCGGTAAAAGGACGGCGGATCGGATACTGCCACGATGCTGTATTCTATGACGAACAGCCTACCCGGTTTGATGTGTCCATCCGTCAGCGTACAAGATGGATCCAGGGCGGTATCCAGGTGGCATTCCGCTACGGCGCCAAGGTCTTGAAGGGAATATTCACGCAAAAATCGTTTCTGAAGAAATATACCTGTTTTGAAAATCTGACCCTGTCCATGTGGGGATACTGTGCGTCAGCGATTGCATTTTTCTTCCAGTTGTTTGCCATATTTATGGTGGAAGGAAAAGGATTCCTGCTGGCATTGGCGGCATCCTGTGCGGGATTCATCCTGTCCCTGTTTATCCTCGGCGCACTTACGGCATGGATGCAGTGGCATGAAATCCGTGCATCGACCGGACAGAAGATCGCCGGTGTGTTCACGTTCCCCATTTTCATGATCACATTCCTGATCTCTGTATGTGCAGCCGTACTGACCCGCCCCGTCTGGCATCCCATCCCCCACACAAGGGTGATCACAGCCAAAGAAATGCAGTAAACAAAAAAGCCTTTCCTGTCGAAATGAGCAGGGAAGGCTTCTTTATCCGCGAGCCGAACAGGAAGCAGAAAATAATGAAGTAAAAAATAAAATATTTTTTGAAAATCTATTGACAAAGAAAAAGGAATATGATATAATATCCGTGTTGCGAGGAAGATATCCAAGTGACACACATGGAAGCATAGCTCAGTTGGGAGAGCATCTGCCTTACAAGCAGAGGGTCATAGGTTCGAGCCCTATTGTTTCCATACGGCCCGGTAGTTCAGTTGGTTAGAACGCTAGCCTGTCACGCTAGAGGTCAGGGGTTCGAGTCCCCTTCGGGTCGCCACTTACCTTTTTTGAAAAAAAGGTAAGCCAAAAAACTTCCAAGCAAAAGGAAGCATATATTTATAATACACGCGGATTTAGCTCATTTGGTAGAGCGCGACCTT
>JAFUKI010000097.1 GCA_017467815.1 Clostridia bacterium | reverse complement strand
GAAGTTTCCGACAATGCAGATATGTACAAGGACATCCTGTTCTGCGGCTTTGACGCAGGTACAAACCAGTACAACTGGATCAAGAATGCAGGCGCCGACTACGCTCTCCTCGTTGGTTCCGTTGCACAGGACTCCTACAACATCGGTTACAGAGCCGTTGAGCTCGCCGCTCAGAAGCTGGCAGGCAACGAAGTTGCTGACGTAGGTATCGCCGGCAGATGGTACACCGCAGCCAACATCGATGAACTCAAGGATCAGAACATTTTCTACATGGGTTAAGATCTATTGGTATATATTATTTTGCAGGGGGAAAGAAACTTTTTGAAAAAAGTTTCTTTCCCCCTGCACCCCCTTTCTTCAAAAACTTTGAAAATGGGGGGATTTTTTATATTCTTTATTTGTTTTTTCTCTTTTTCAAAAATACTATTTTTGGGAAAAGGATGATTTTGTTTCTGCGTTTGTTATGTAAAAAACAACAAAACCGCTTGTATTTCCCTGTGGAATCTTATATAATATATTTACCATTACAGATCGGAGGTTATCCGTATGACAAATAGAGAACGCGCGCTCAATATCCTGCACTACAAGCCTGCAGACCGTCTGCCTGCTGTGCATTTCGGATACTGGGGAGAATTGCTGCACGAATGGATTGATCAAGGTAAGATCCCCAAGGATATTCTGGAAGGATACTACGACGGAAGCGGTGCTGACAGAAGATTGGACGAGCTGATCGGCTGGGACTTCAACTGGTTTACTACCGTCGGTCCCCACAACGGTCTTCTGCCGGAATTTGAACACAAAGTACTGGAAGAATTACCGGACGGTACGAAACGCATTCAGAACAGCTTGGGTCTTATTGAGCGTATCAAGCCCGGGACAACGTCCATTCCGTCCGAAGATGATTATCTGCTGAAGGACAGAGCTGCTTTTGAAGAACTATATCTGCCGAAAATGCAGTATTCGCCGGATCGTGTGAATCTTGAATACTTCAAAGCGTTCAACGAAACCAGAGCCACCGATATTCCCATAGGGCTGAATCTGGGCAGTGTGCTGGGCACGATCCGTGACATGACTTCTGTATTGGGTATGAGTTACCTGATGTACGACGAGGATGAGGATCTGTTTGCGGATATTATCGATGCTTTTGCAGATATGCAGTACAAGTGTGCGGAAGCGATCCTGGAGACCGGTGCGAAATTCGACTTTGCACATTACTGGGAAGACATCTGCTTCAAGAACGGTCCTCTGCTGTCTCCGGAAATTTTCGACGAACTCTGTGCCAAGCACTACAAGAAGCGGAATGATCTGTGCCATAAATACGGAATTGACATCATTTCTCTGGACTGTGACGGCATCGTAGGTGAACTGCTGCCGACATGGTTTGAGAACGGTGTGAACACCATGTTCCCCATTGAAGTCGGTGTATGGGGGGATCAGTTTGCCGAAGCGAGAGAGAAATTCGGTCCGGGTCTCCTGGGTGTCGGCGGTATGGACAAAACGGTACTGCGCAAAGACAAGGCAGCTGTAGACGCGGAGATCGAGCGGATCAAGCGTCTGGTGGCTCTGGGTGGGTACATTCCCTGCCCCGACCACAGGCTGATGCCCGGTACAAAATTTGAACTTGTACAGTATTACGCGGAAGAGATCAAGAAGATCCGCCTCTGAGACAACCAAAAACAAAAGAACAGGGATAATGTATCGCAAAGACTGCAGGTACATCATCCCTGTTCTTTCGTTATCACCCAAAATCAGCGGAAATTGAGCATTGCCAATCGTTTTGCATCTTCCATACCCACACCGCGGCAGGTTTCAGGATGCCCGGATCGCGTTATTACTTGACCAGCTTATCGAATACGTCCTGGAAAATCGGACTTCTTTCCACATAATCAACGATACGCATAGTCGGTCTTGTGGGGTCGCTTGCCCACTTCATATCCCATTCCCAATCCTTGGGATCGGACAGGATCGGTGTGGGGATCAGTCTGGAAATGAACCATTCTTTGGGGTTCACGATATACGCAATTCCGGCGATATCCCAGATTACCTTTGTCCATGCTTCGTTGGGTTTTGCATCCTTTTCGCTGTACTTGCGGACATTTTCCACCAGGAAATCGCAAAGATCGTTCTTACCGCCCAGGAAATGCTCCAGTTCGTAAATAGTGGTGGAAAGAGCTTCCACAACATTGTACGCCGGCAGCAGCACAAGCGGAACACCGCTGTCGAAGATATACTGAGCTGCAGTAATGTCCTGACCGATGTTGTATTCCGCTACATTGCTCCAGTGCATAACATTACCGGCAAGCCATACCAGAACGATTTTTTCCTTGATTTCCGGTGCAGCCATCAGTGCGGAAGCAATATTGGTACCGGAACCGATAGCAACTACATACAGCGGACCTTCTCTGGATTCATCCTTTGCCAGTTCGATCAGATGGTTAACAGCATCGGACATAACGGGTTCGCCTTTTGTCATTTTCCGATCTGCACCGCGGTATACGATATTCTTATATTCCGTATTGCCCATCAGGTCGAGAACCTTGTGGATCTCCTGATAGCTTCTTTCCATGCCGTCAGCCGGATCATCGCTGAACTGTGTTGCATGCAGACCTTCCAGAACCAGTTCTCCAGCCTCTGCGGAACGAACCGCATAAGCAACCGCAAACTGATCGTCTACTTCACAGGCTGTATCTGTATCCAACACCACGGAAACTTTTCCCTGGTGAAGTTCAAGCATTTCTATTCTTTTGGATTCTTTCATTATTTATTACTCCTTTCACAATACACGTGATCGTATTTCCGGTATCTCTTACTTTGTCAGCTTATTGAACACATCCATGTACAGCGCATCTCTGTTGATGTGGTCACAGATACGCATCATATGTCTCTGGGGATTGCTTGCCCAGTGATACTGGAATACCGGAGTAACCATCAATCTTGTAACATACCATTCGGGATGCAGGACATAGCCGATACCGCCGATATCGTAAATGGTGCCGCTGCCCTTGGCAACCTTTGTGGGATCGAAGCCGCGGTTGAAACGGTTCAGCAGGAATTCACAGATCGCATCCTTTTCAGGTACTCTGTTTTTCATGTAATGGTCCAGTTCGTAGGAGGATGTTTTCAGCTGGATCGTTACATTCCATGCCGGAATCATAACAAGCGGCACACCACAGTCGAAAATGAACTCTGTTGCCGAAGAATCACGCCAGAAATTACATTCCATGGAAGAATGCCAGTGCATACTGTTGCCGCCCAGCCATACAATTACCATCTTTTCGGCAATTTCAGGAGCCGCTGCAAGAGCGGATGCAATGGTTGTACCGCCGCCAATACCGAGTACATACACAGGATCTTCGCTGGTGTGATTATTGGCTACACGGATCATGTTTTTAACGGCATCGGTAACTTCCGGGTTTTCTTTGTCAAACTTCCGGGTAGGACCGTGGAAAGTAATTTCCTTATATTTCGGAACATTCAGCAGGTCGATGATATTGATCACACAGTCGTAATTCTTCAGCATACCTTCTTCCACTTCTTTGCCGGAGAAGTCTGCGTGGAGACCTTCGATCTTCATCTCGCCCAACTCAGCTGCGCAGATCGCATACGCCAGCGCGTAATGGTCGTCCGTTTCGAGATGGGGGTCCGTGTCGATAATTACTGAAACCGGACCGCGAGGAAGTTCAAGCATTTCTACTCTTTTGGATTCTGTCATGTTATTTTACCTCTCTTTTGTATTTTGCTTATTTGGTTGAAACAACGCCGTATCGGCATTGCCTCAGTTTTTACTGATTTTACTGAACAAATCCATAAACACAGGATCGCGTTTTACACTGTCACAGATCCGCATAAGCGGTCTTTGGGGGTTGCTGCCCCAATAATACCCGAACACAGGTGTGGTAACCAGTCGGGTCTCAAAACTTCCCGGATGCAGGACATAGGCAATACCGGCGATATCCCCGATTGTCTTGGACCAGACGACACCCTCAATCTTATGTTTATCGTGAAAATCATGAACGATTTTCAGCAGATAATCGCAGATGTCGTTTTTATCCTTGAGATAATGTTCCAGTTCAAAAATCGTTGTGCGCATTTCCACGATTACATTCCATGCCGGCATCAGCACCATGGGTACGCCGCTGTTGAAAATATATTCCGACGCCGCAGTGTCCATATGCAGATTCCATTCCATGGTAGAATTCCAATGGAGACTGTTTCCGGCAAGCCAGACCAGTACGATTTTTTCCTTGATTTCCGGCGCCAGCATCATTGCGGTGGCTATATTGGTTCCGCCGCCGATGGCTACCACATACAAAGGTCCTTCCCTGGCTTCGTCATTTGCCACTTCAATGAGGTTTTTCACCGCATCGGACATGGCAGCCGGTGCCTCGGTAAGTTTTTGCGGGCATCCGCGGAATGTTTTTGCTTTATATTCCGGACTGTGCAGATGATCCAGCACCGTCAGAATTTCCTGATAGTTCCTTTCCAGTTTTTCTGCCGTATCTTCTCCGGACGAAAGGGAGGCGTGAAGTCCTTCCAGCACCAGTTCCCCAGCTTCTGCGGCACGCACTGCATAGGCTATAGCGAACTGGTCGTCCACTTCACAGGCAGCATCCGTATCTACAATAATGGAAACCTTACCGTGCGGCGGTTCCAGTTTTTCTACTCTTTGAGATTCTGTCATAATACTCCTCCATCTGTCGCATTTATGCGACGAACCAATACTAAGGGAAAATCCTGGTTTCCGAAGGAAATGGAAAGCGGCGGGGTTCCACTTTCCAAAGGATTTTCATGTTTTACTTGTAAAACAGGTGATACAGCCATGCTTACGGCCTCGATTCCTGTATTTTCACACGAATTCTCCTTTACTTAGAAACCACAGAACACTTATTTTGTAATTTTATTGAACACATCTGTAAATACGAAGTCTCTCTTAACAAAATCACAAATACGCATGGTCGGTCTTGTGGGATCGCTTCCCCAGTTGGCACCGATAATGGGCGTGGGAACCAGTCTGGTTTCAAACCATTCGGGATGCAGAATATAGGCAACACCGCCGATATCCCAGATCACCTTGGACCACGCTTCCCATTCCACCTTTGTTTTTTCCCGGTAATCTTTGACAAGCTGGAGAAGGTAATCGCAGATCTCGTTTTTTCCGCTCAAGTAATATTCCAGTTCGTATACGGTTGTACTGAGGCCGGTCATAACATTGAATGCCGGCAGAAGTACCATGGGTACGCCGCAGTCGAACAGGTAATCCCCGGCACACGTATCCTGCAGGAAATTGCATTCATACACATGGGGATGATGCAGGCTGTTGCCGGCAAGCCAGACCAGTACAATTTTCTCCTTGATCTCCGGCGCCGCGACCAGTGCATTGGCAATATTGGTACCTGCACCGATGGCAACCACATACAGCGGTCCTTCGCGGGTTTCGTCGTTTGCCACTTCAATGAGATGCTTTACGGCATCCGACATTTCCGGTTCTTTATTTTTATTGAATTTTCGTGTAGGTCCGCGGTATGTTTTTTCCTTATATGCCGGACTGTGCATCAGATCCAATACTTTGAGAATCTCCTGATAATTCCTTTCCATTCCGGCAGCAACATCGGGACAGGAAAGTGTGGCATGGATACCTTCCAAAATCAATTCGCCAGCTTCCGCCGCACGAACCGCATAGGCTATCGCATATTGGTCATCCACTTCACAGGCAGCATCCGTATCCAGTATAATGGAAACTTTGCCTGATGGAGGTTCAAGCATAGCTATTCTTTTGCCTTCTGTCATGACATATCTCCTTTTATCAGTCATTTATTTTTACACACAGATATGATCATCCGCAAAATTTATATGTAAATTATAACATACCGGTCAGATTATATCAAGTAAAATTTCGGAATTACCTGAATATTATACATAGAATTATCCGTCAAATTTCAGATTTATACTTGCATTTTTTGAATTAGTATGATAGAATACAACCAACAGGCATAAATCCCAACCACACACGGAAATCAGCATGAAAACAAACGACTTCACAGAAAACGCAGTATTCACTGAACCGATCTCCTGAAGTTGCTGACGTTTATGCGAAAACGTGTATTATCATCCCCCGGCGTATTCAATTATAGAAATAAACTATAAGAAAGGAACCCAATCAGAACCATGAAATGCAGTAAACTCTTACTCAGTCTTCTAACAGCAGGTCTTATCCTCTGTGGATGCAGCAGCGTCGACCCCAAGCAGGAAAGTGATACTCACGAAACCGAAGTACAGGCTCCCGGTGAACTGTGTCTGTTTGAAAACGGTCAGGCTGCCTATACCATCGTCCAGCCTGACCTCGGCAGTGATATTGTCTACGCAGCCGGAACTCTCTGCTGGAAAACACTGTTGCAGAATTACAATGCAGAACTGATGCTCGCAAATGACTGGACCGCAGACCCTTCTGCCATCCCTACAGACACTCTCGAAATCCTTATCGGAGATACCAACCGCCCGGAATCTGCCGAAGCCAAAGCCTCTCTCGGAAATGCTGCTTATCGGATAACCTGTATGAATGACCGGATTGTTATCGTTGCGGCACATGAAGCTCTGCTGGAGCAAGCCACTGCCGTATTTCTGGAAAATATTTCTGCCGATGCAAACGGACGTGTTACCGTCCCGGGTGATCTGGATATAACTTTCGCATATGAATGGCCCTTTCCGGATCTCCCTGTATATGAAAATAGCAATACCTTAAACATACCGTTCCAGGAAACCTGCGGACATCAAGTTGAAAATCCGTCCACTCTTCTCGGAATTGCGGATACCACAGCCGATGAATTCAACGCCTATATCCAAAAAGTTGAAGAAGCCGGCTTTACAGTTGTACAGCGCGCCGATTGGGACAGTGTCATTGCTTATCAGTGCAACAAAGATGACCTTTCCTTCTACATCTACTATACACCGAACACCAAAGAAGTACATATTATTCAGGATAATTCTCACACCGCCTCTCTCGAAGAATTCAATTACACCTGTGAAACCGAAGAGGGCGCGTTCAATTCTGTTTTCATGTTCGGTATGGAAGCACCGGTTATGGATGACGACGGTTCTGAAATCGCAGGTATCGGTCAGCTTCTGTTTGTAAAACTTGCCGACAACAGTCTTCTTGTCATTGACGGCGGACATGATCCTGCTCCCAACTCAGCAGAATTCATGCGGCTTGCCAGAGAACTTACCGGTACTCCCGAAGGCGAAAAGGTCCGTATCGCCTGTTGGTTCATCACCCACGGCCACGGCGACCATATCTGGGGATTCAACCGTATTTTGAATGAATACGCCGACCAGTTGACTCTGGAACGTATTATGTACAACCATAGAGCCAACGGACCTACTATCCCCGTTCCCCCTGCCGATAAATACCCGGACATCCTCTATCACATTCCCCGTACCGGCGAAACCATTCAGTTCGGCACACTGACCATGGATGTTCTGTATACACACGAAGATTCAGTGGATACGACCTATTCTGTATATACTACCGATGAGTACAATGACAGCAGTACCGTTCTCAGAATCAATTTTGACGGAAAAACCTGTATCATTCTTGGCGACAGCGACAAAAAGGTCGAAGAAGTTCTGCTGAACTATTATCCCGAGGAACAGTTGAAAGCCGATGTCGTTCAGCTTGCGCATCACGGTATCAACTACCTGGGAAAGCTCTACCGGGCAATTGATGCTGAAATCGCACTGGCTCCCTGCCAGCTCTGGAAATACCAGTACCTCAGTACTGCGAACCTCATAAGCAGTATTTCAGAAGAAGCGTACTGCTGTGATGAAACCATCGGTATCCGGGTAACCAACGGAGAAACCGATGTATACTACCGCAGTCCCGCCGTTTTCAACGATTGAGTTCTCTTTTGTAAAAATCATTCCATCCTGAAAGTGGTTGTCATCTCAGACAGCCACTTTTTCTATTGCTTATTCTGTATCTGTTCCGTTTTGTCAAGTGCTTCCCTTCGCATATTTTTAATTTTCTGAATTTCTCAAAAAAATTATTGACAAACGATAATTTTCATGATATACTATAGATACGGAATTATCGTTTAACAATAATTCAAGACAAGGAGGATTCGTGTGAAAATACAGGGATCGGATCCGTAAGTATACCTGTTTCACACTTTGAAGATCCTTTGGAAAGCGGACCCCGACCACTTTCCATTTCCTTCGGAAAACAGGCTTTTCCCTTAGTATTGATTCGTCGCATATGTGCGACAGATGGAGGATTATCATGAACCTACGCAAACTGTTAATTTTTCTTACCGCGGAGCTTATACTGGGTGTATTTCTGCTGACTACGGTTTCCGTTTTTCCGGATTATTTTTCTTCCGTTTTCTCCTTTCCCTTTGAACAGATCGGAACGGGACTGCGGTGGTTGTCCCTGACTGGCAGGATCGGGAACACGGCGGCGTTTGTGCTGTGGACGCTTATCAGTATTCTGCCCCTTTATTCCCTTTTCCGCCATCTCTGGGATAAAAGCCGTCTTGCCGAACACCTGATGCGGATTCTCCTTTCCGTTATGTTGTTCTTCACCCTGTACTGCATGATCAATCCGGGAATGTTCAGCCATTTTTCACCCATTCCCACGGGGGAAATGCTGACCGCAATGAAAGCTGTATTCGGCTGTACGGTGTGGTCCGTGGTTGTATGTGTATTGGTACTGCGGCTTCTGGGAATGTTCCGGAGCGGACAGAAGGAGATACTCCTTGTTTACCTGAAGCGGATTCTGTATGTTTTG
>JAFUKI010000096.1 GCA_017467815.1 Clostridia bacterium | reverse complement strand
TCCTTCATTTGAACGGACCTCCTTTTGATTTTTTTGTGCAGTTGGTAGCCGCACTTCTATTTTATCAAAAGGAGTTTTTTTGTTCAAGACTTATAGGCATAGCCTTCTTTGAACTCCCCGGCCTAGCCGGGGGTTTTCGGTTTACAAAAAACAAAAACGGCATACTGCTATTGCAGATGGTTTTTGATTATTCTATTATGCCGCGATAGATGGATCGGCTGTAATTCCACATATACCATGTTTTTGAAATACTGTTTCTGTGAAAGAAAAAATTAATAAGGAAGATATTTTGAAAACCAGTAATATTTTTCTCCGTAGACTATTGCTTTTTTGAAAAAAGCGGACTATAATTAAACTGAATCATTTCATTCATTTTTCGCACATACACATTTCACAATTTCGTTCAATTCCCGGTTTAGACGGCCATTGATACATCATTTCATTTTAGGAAGGACAAAAGTTATGAGACAATTTAAGCGTGTTCTCAGTATGTTTCTTGCAATCCTCATGGTGACGAGTTTGTTGCCGATGGCAGTTATTGCAGAAAACGTACAAAAAACAAAAACAACAAGTGCGTACCAACCCTCAGAACAAGCCATTCAAATTCTGGCGGAAGCTGAGAATACCGTCACTGTAAATGCAAAGGATGACAGTACTGATGATTCCGATATCAATGGCATATTGGATATGCAGGCTGGTAGTTACGATATTGAACGTGACTACGAACAGGCTTGCATGATTACCGTTACAAATACGTCCGATAAGACGGTTGAATTTTATCTGGAAGCAGACAATCCGTATGCAGACTTATCGCTGGAAATCATTAAATCCGGTTCCGACGAAAGCCCTGTAGTAATTCTGGCAGGTGAAACACTGGAAGTTGAACTTACTGTTTTTGCACAGAATGCGGAAAATGAGAAGTACAGTATTCCGATTACGGCTTATGTAAAAGATGAGGATATTTATACGTCCGATGCAAGTGCGACTGCGGTTCTGAACTGTAAACTTCCGTATCTTGATCTTTCCTGGACTTTGCTTTCTGAGGACAAGTCCACCCTTCGTCAGAAGTACAGGCTGACCAATAACGGCGACACTCTGACTGACCTGGTGCTTTCCGCTTCGGGCAATGCCGCGGAATACGTTTCCTTTGATCCGATTCTTTCCAACTACGAACTGGCAAAAGGAGCGTCGGTGGAATTCACTGCTCAGCCGGATCTTGCGAAGATGAAGGCAAACGGAGTTTCCAAGGTGGAAGGTTATCTTGTTGCAGCTTCTGCCGGAAAGACCAGTCAGGTTGCCTGCACGTTCGACACCAATGGAGAAGAAATCACCGTTACCACGATGGGCGAACTCGCGAGACAGCAGGACGGAAATCCGTTCACCAAGTTTGAAGTGATTGAAGACAGTATTGAGCTGGAATATTTCGATGGCGAGAAGTATGTCTCTGCGGAATCAACGGAACTGGATGATTACCTGGATGAAAATCAACAGTTTGATATCAAATTCAGTACGGATGTTGATCTTGGTGTGGAAGCACCGTTGGAATTTGAAGCAAACATGAGTTCCGAACAGATCACTGATCCCAACTTCAAGGCAGAAAACACGCCGGAAGTTTTGATTGATGAAAATGGATCTGTAAGTTTGAACTTCAGCTTCCTGCTTTCCAATGATGAATATCAGGCATTGTTGGAAAAGGTGGAGCAGGCAGTTGCAGACGGTATCATTGATGAAGATATACTCCGTGTATTTTCTGTACGACTGTTTTCCGTCAGCGATAATGAAGCTGCCGAACAAACTGATTTCCTGATCAATATCGGACTTAAGATCAATTCATTTTGTCAGAGTATTGATGAGGATCTGTTGTACGATGAGGCACTGGGCAAATTAGGCGACATTCTTGATATTTGGGGATCTGTAAAAGATATTGGAGGTGCATTAATCAACCCCAATATGAGGAATGACGACAAAATTGTATTCTGTATTCTCGAGATATCTCAGTTCATATTCAACAAATGTCTTGATGTTGTTGGAAAAACATCTCCTTTATTATGGATATTATGTGAACTCACGAAATGGGTTTTTGAACTTTTGGTTGATATGGTTCAGGATTCCCTTGATGACGATGCCTTTGCGGAAATACGGAACCAGGTTGATGGGTATCAATGCACCAATCGAGGTAAATTAACAGCAGATTTTTATGTGCCGAATTATTCAACAGGCAATAATAGTGACGTCAAAATACATGCTTCAAGCCGAATGTATCTTGACGGGTATTCAGATCAGGCAGATACCAATTATGATATAACACTCAATGGGGAATCAGCAGGAAAAACCCAGAATACCGGTGTAACAGAAATGGCAATGGCTGAGATCCCCACAGATGCTCTCAAGCTCGGGGAAGTCAATCGATTGGAATTCGATTACGATACTTTTCCCGGTCATTACTTTGTAAATACCGAAACCACGATTACGCTTCTCTACCCCAATGATACAGAAATCGGTTATATCGGTACTCCTGATGAACTGCAGGATGTACGCAGTCTTCCCAACGCGGCGGTATATCCTGAAAACATTTACGTGGAAGACGATCTCTTCGTAGGTGAAGAGTCTCTTGTCAAGTTCAATGTCTACAACATCGGCAGCCGCGGCGGATGGTTCGACATTGTTGTAAATGACGGTACGGAAGATGTTTACACCAAGAAAAATTTCTATCTGAACGCATTCAGCAGCAATCCTTTCGCCTTTTATTGGACGCCCGATGCAGAAACCACCACTCTTACCGTATCTCTTGTCCATACTTCCGTCAATCTGGAAGAAAGAGATTCGACCAACAACACGGCAGCCAAGGCTCTGACCGTCAGAGAACGTGAAGTTCCTGTGATTGAAAATGTATATGCCGACGATACCGTATATGCGGAATCTTCCTATACGGTATCTGCGGATGTTTCTTCCTATGCGGATGTCCTTTCCGTGAAGTTCTCTGTAGATGGTACGGAACTGACAGGCGATGTAAATTCTGCGATTGTTGACAATACAAAGCGTTACTGGCTGACCTCCGCTGCCGGACTTGCTCTCGGCGAACATGAAGTATCTGTTGTTGTTACCTATACCACTGGTTATAGCACTGAAACAGTATCAGAGGACTTCACTGTTACGGCAGAAAAGAGACCGGTTCAGATTCCCGTGATTTCCGTGTATTCTGCTTCTACACTGATGTATGGAGATGACTTTATCTTTGGAGTCTACGATATCGATGATCTTCTCCGGACAGAATTGGCGGTGGACAGCGGTACAGCCTCTGAAATTACCGCAGCATACACATATGATAATCAGCTGGAATATGTGGTGTCTGCGGAAGACTGGACTGCAGGTGAACACACAGTAACAATCGACAGCTATTATCAGGGAGAAAACGGCGAACAGGCGGTTACTGAAACCTATACGATTACAGTCGTATCGGAAGAAGACAGCTATTATTCGTTCTCCCTTGATGATACCATTATTTCCCCTTCTTATTCCCTTTACAAAACAGACTATCAGTATTGTTGGGTGGAATCTACCGAAAACGGTTATCGTTTCAAGAAAACTGTGGATATGTATGAGAATCCGGAAGAATACACTCTGGTGGTAAAACATGATTCCGGGATACTCGTTCAGTCTCTTGATGAAGAAAAACCGACATTAAGCACAGAGGAATGCAGCACTCTTACCATTACATCGGAACACGATTTTACCATTTCCTATGTAGCAATTGAACAGATCGATTCTCTTGATATTCAAAATATTTATCTGAATAAAACAGATTCTATGATGTTCACTCCTGCGGTATACAGTTTGTATCTGTATGTGAATGTGGATGGGTATTCCTTCTCAATTTACCCTGCAGTGGATTTAACTGAAGGTAATGCTGTCATCGATCTGGATTCCTATATTCTGCGCTATACCTTCAAAATCGAAAACGCTGACAACAACTGGTATAATGCCCGTCTTTACTACAGATATTCCGGAAGTAAGTACTGGAGCAGTTATTATCTGAACACCAGTTACGATTCTTCAGAAAATATTCTCGAATGTTTCACATCCGCATCTTATCTTCTCAGTAATGTGGAAAATGCGGAGGAAGTTCGTATCGTTGTATATTCTGAAGATGAAGTATACATTACGCAGGTAAAGGCACCTGTTTCCACATATTCGCTGCATCGGTCTGCAGCAGCAGATGAGATTTATACGTTAAATCGCGAGGACTTACATGAAGTCAAACTGGTATGCGAGGAAGACGGACTCACTGTAGAAAGTGTGGAAGTTTCGATCGATAATATTTATGTAACCCTGAATTCCGATACAATCTATGTTCCTGCCGGGGACATTGAGCTTGCAGTCTCCTTGGATATTGGTACACAGACACTCAGTAATGAGGTAAGCATAACAGTTGAGGAAGACTGTGAAGTTACCGTAGATGAAGGCTTGAGCGAAAATCTTGCCGATGTCACGATCAGTTGGGATAAACAATTTGACGAAAATGCTTATGTAAGTTGTTCCACCAACAGCGGAAACTGGGCATACGCCAATAATTTCAAGACAGGTAATAAACTCAAAGTTGAAACCGGTTTTCGCTGGATTGATGTTTCTCTGAAACAGGGCAAAAACAGTTTCGATTTCAGCAGTTATCTGAATGATCTTACCAACGAGGGCGATCAGATTCATATCAGCAGCGAATTGACAGCGAATATTTATGAAAACTTCGGCACACGCGAAGGCGGCGATACAATCAGTATGTATATTGATGATATATACGATGCTGCCGGAAACGAAATGACCTGGTGGAATATTCATTATGACCAGCCGTTATATGTCAATGTAATCTATACTGATATTGATGATTCTGAACGTGTGTTTGTTGATACATTCACCACAACATCCCGTTGGATATATTCCGAAGTTCCCAATGCAGGCGGTACATTCCATATTGAAGTTGAAATCTATTCTGCTGTTCTTGTATCCGATGGTCCACATACCCATGTCTATCAGTATTCCAACAATGGTGACGGTACTCATACAGTAAGCTGCCGGGGATGCGATTATGAAATAACAGAAGATCATATCTTCGATGATACCGATATCTGCAGCCGATGCAGTGCGGACAAATCCGAACAGGTTCACAGCAATACTGACGGAGTTTATGAAACTGATGCAGACCAGCACTGGAAGGTATGCGATGACTGCGATACACCGTACGCTTACGAACAGCACACAGAAAGTGACTGGATCGTTGACGAAACCGCACATAAGGAAGGAAGCAGACACAAAGAATGTACTGTATGTGGATATATCATTGAAACGGAAACAGTTCGTATTGGTGAAAATAAAATGCTCTTCCCGAAGTTGTTCAACGTACAGATAACCGTCGGCGCAGGCGGCAAGACCAATGTTTCCGATACTTTCCTGATTGCATATGGTGCAAACCGTAACATCAAGATCACACCTGATGAAGGTTACGAAATAGCTGATGTCATTATCAATGGGGTAAGTGTTGGTGCTGTCGAAGAATACAGCATTCGTGGTGCAAGCCATGATTATTCTATTGAGATCATTTTCAATGAAATGGACTGACTTTGTAATTACAGTGTATAAGTTCAGTATACGTTTTAACAATGATTTCGCGCGCTTTCACCGCTGCCCTGCTTCTCTGTGACACTCTTTTCATACGATCGGCAAAATCTCCGCGATAATTTCACAACAATAGCCAATCCCTCCTGTTTGAACGCTTATGTTCAAGAGGAGGGATTTTTTACGTTTATTCGCTTGTTTTGGACTTCCGGTTCATATCGTATCGGAAGTCCTGACAGATGTGTTCCTCTATCCGGATGCGATTTTCGTAAATTGGTGCTTCATGTCCTCCTTTTTCATCAGATTGGATTATATCCATAATACACGATTCGAACCGGAATCCACAGCAGGGAGACATACCTGAACCCGCACTCAGCCGCCGGAACATATACTGACATTACACAAACAGAAAAGAGCTGAATGATCGGAAAACCATTCAGCTCCGGGTATCACTATCAAGCTCATCCCACAGATATGAAAATTCGCTGCTGCCTGCTCACACTCATGAGAAAGCGCGGTATTCATCCGTCCTCCATTGCACGGTTACAAAGTCATATGCATACCCGCAGCCGGTTACCGGGATGGGATTCAGATCTTCTTCATTCTGTCGCGGATGGACTGAATGGTGCCGGAAATGCCTCCAGTATCAACCGGTTTCCGGACGGCTTTCACGGATGTATCGGTGTCCCGGGGAGTTCTGCCGTTTCTGTGTCTCTCCTGATACTCCTGAAAGGCCTGCTTCTTGATCCGACGGCATTCCGGGCACAACTTGGGATCCTCCCATCCCTTATCCCGGTAGTAGAAGTAGCTGCGGTTGCTGAACTCAAATGTGTGGGGGCAGGCACTGCACTTGATAACATGGTGGGGTTTATCCATGCAGGTTTTGCAGAGACCTTCAGTGAGCTGGGTGTCAAGAACCGTATTGCCGCATCCGCTGCACTTGGCTTCATGCTTCTTCCGATAGCAGTCATAGCAGAGGCCCTCTTTCATCTTCGGCCCGATCCCGAAACTGCCGCATTCTTCACACTGGGCGATGTTCTTTTCTTCATAGCAGTCGTAACAGTAGCCGCCGTGCTTCTGGAGAAACTCAACTGTTCTTTCACCGCCGCATCCTTCGCACTTGCCGTAGACCATGTCCTTGTGCTTCTTGAACCGTGTGGGAAACAGGCTATCGGACATGGCATCGTTCTGAATCATCAGATCCAGATCATGGGTCAGATAACGCACCATGGATTGATACCAGTACTCCGCATCCAGACGGGTTCCCACAGATGCGTGTTCCTCGCCGGCCTTGAAGGTGGAATAAAAATCAGCTTTGACACGGTAAGGAAGATGCGACCAAAGATAGCGCCACATACCACCGGGCTGGTTTTCCGCAGAGTTCTCGCGCAGGGGATAGGGGAACTCCATCTTCCGGATGTTTTCGGCAGGACCTGCGCCTCCCTGATGCGCATAAGGCGATTTCCCTGGTATGAGGGTCATGAAAATCAACACGGCCAGACTGAAATACTCATTCTGGAAGGTCCGGAGAAAAGTGTCGCATTTCCGATCCTGCAGTTCCGGAGGGGTAAACGCTTCAGTGGCGACGGGACATGGAAAACCTTCAATCTGGAAGCTGTCGCAGTCAGTGATCCATACTTTATCACCGCAGAGAATAATGTTGTCCCCTTTCACATCGCACAGCAGCACATTATTCCGGTGAAGGAAACGTACCTTATCCAGAAAATCTACCGCGATTGCCACAGTATTCCGTCTGGTCCAGTCGGGATGATCTGTCTTCAGCGCAGTAATATTGAATACCGCATCTTCAAGGGATATACCGTTTTTCACTTCCCGCATCAGATATCCAGTGAATTCATTGTTCTGATTTTCGACAGTACACAGCGGCCATGCGATCCCTTCCACGTCAAGATGTTTGGCAGTCATTCTGCGGAGTTTCTCCTGTCTGCGGCGGGTAATCTGCTCACGGTGAAAAATTTTCACTGCAGCTCCCGGAATGGAGCAGCGGTATACGATACCCTCACCGCCTTCCCCAATGACATCCTCCAGCACCACCTTTTTTTCACCGATAAGTACATAATCCCCTTTCCCGGGAACAGAGGATACCTGCAGAGGCGTATCGGGGATAGAAGTGATCTGGTCAGTCATGGCAAAGGCAGGGATGTACGGTGTCTGCTTCACAGGCCGGCACGTATATGACGGTTTTACAGGATTTGCCTGCTTGCCGGAAGGTCTGCCGGTGTACGGCTTCTTTTTCAGGATGTCCTCCACTTCCATCAGAGTACCGTCTTCGGCCAGCGCTTTTACAACTACAGGGAATCCGTAACTATAGGAGACGTTGTTCACATCGCGGATACTGATTCCCAGATCATAGTCGTTTGTTATAAGCATCAAGCGGTGATGGATGCGCTTTTTCCGGAAGATAGAATCGAACAGGCTGTCTCCTAAATCATCGTCATCATCCTTGTAATACTGAATGAATCCGGCTTTCTGGAGACGACCCATGACCCGGAGAGCGGTGTCGGCGCACTTCTCACGGAAAGGTATCCCGCATTTCAGCTTACTGCAGATCTCATTGTACACACACACAGGCACTACCAGAGAAGCATTGTGCTTGTACAGAAAAGGATAGATGGAATCCTCGAAAGTTTCAATGGAAGGCTGCATCCACGAACACGCATCGATGAAAATTATATAGGATGTCACGTACTCTTCAAGCAGTACGGAACCAGGAACTCTGTTCTGATTGTTATTCATGTAAATTATCTCCTTTTTTCATTCTGAGTAATTGATATCCGATTGTTCGGAAACCTGTATGTATTCATCCGCATACAGTCGCTGTATGTCGATTTATATGCCCTGACAACCGGGCTTACGGGTATGCATATGCACTTTTCAATGAACAGATCGGGAACCATCCCGGGGGTGTGATATAGTTATACACCATTCCGGAATCGTATAGACTCCGGGGGGGGGGAGGGGGCTCAATCCCTCACCCCCAGTATCTGTTGCCAGAGATCGATCCCTTCACGGATTCGGCTGCGGAATCCTCCGGTGATCTCGTACAGACAATTGCCGGGATTACAGTACACCATATCGTCAGAGGTATACCACAGACCAAAGGAATACCGTTTCTTCTCCAGCATCTGCATCATCTCCCGGCTGTGAGCGGTATCCTCACCGATCAGGATCATGCAGGGATTGTGGACGGGAAAATGGATCTTTGCCTTCTCACGTAACACAGATTCCGCACGTTCCAGCTTCGTCAATAGTCCGTCAGCCCAGTTTTTCTCTCTGCGGACACCTTCCAGAAACAGGCTTCTGCCGTCTTTTTCCAGAATGGCCTGCGGACGGAACGCACAGGTATTACTGTCCTCAGCCTGTATCTTCACACCGATCCGTGCCTTATCCACAGGATACCGGGTCTTGGTCAGAAACTGGTTTACCGCCAGCAGCTTCAGGATTCTGGCAGGATCTTCCGTCGGCTGATACGGGTTATCAAACAATCTTCTTCCATAAGATCTGATATATTTCCGTCCGGCATCTCCCAGGCAGAAGAAGGAATGGGTATATGTATGGCAGTCGCACCTGTACTGGTAATGCTCGAGCAGACCGGCACCCGCCATCCGGAACATCCGGTTTCTGATGTCCGAATACCGGCAGTCCACACCCATACCTGTCAGGGCATCGGAAATCTGGTATTCGGTAGCGCAGAGCAGCCTGTTTACAGTCCCCAGTACAGCGGCGTTGACAGAATCGCTCATGAGGCTGATTGCGGAGGATCCGGTCTGCAGTGCCTGACGGCTGATTGTGGTTCCGGTCTGACACCGGAAGGGAGAGGCGGGCAGGGTTTCATCGATTCTGAAATCGTTTACGGCAGAAATCCGATTGATGTTCATCATAATTGCTTTCTCCATATTTTTCATAATAAATTTTCAAATACCATCATAAGATACTGGTCCGGGAATATCCGTGATCCGGGACGGTGGGTGGGAATTACAACATACCGAGACGCATCAGGGCATTGCTGACAGGCTGATTTTCGCATTTCCGGGTATCGCTGTCAGCGGCGGGAGATGTCTGTGGATTATCCCGGAAGTTCTCAAGGCATCCGTCATTGTTCAGACGCCGTATATGTATCCTGGGAACCTGCACGGTGCGGATGCTGCTGAGAAGGGTGATGTCGTCGTAGAGCCACTTTTGCTGGGTCAGCACCACGATCTCCCGTTTGGTACGAAGGAACATGATGAATTTGAGGAAGGTTTCCTCCGTGCTTTCGTCTTCTGAGCCAATGTACTTGATCAGTCCAGTATCCTCAAGAACCTGGATGATCTGCAGTCCGCTCTGGAGGGAACGCCGGTAGGACGGATCGGTGGCAGGATCCGCAATCTGGCGATTGATATCAGAAACTGCGGACTCTGCCAGATAGAGGTGCATCTGATTGGCCACAAGATACGGCACAAGTTTGTCAGACAGTGCCTTGATAGCATGGTATCGGCAGAAGCACCAGCGATCAACCATCAGGATCTTTCCCTTCATGAAAGAAAACTCATCGGAAGTGTTATTCATAGTGGGGTTTACAGGGAATCTGTTCATCGTATTTTCTCCTTTTTCATTTCATAGTAGTTTAAAAAATTCGTAATACAGAAAACGCCGTCCCGGTATCCCCGGCTGCAGTATCTTTTTCGGTTTTCAATGAACGATGGTTTTTGATTACGCTAACATAATACCACTGATCTGAGAAAAGTTTTCAGGGGGGGGGATCTCCCCATCGTTCTATATAAAATAAAAAACAGTATTCATCCGGATTTCCCTGATAACACATATCAGGGGATCGGTGAGTACTGTTTTTTCACTTCTCCGATGCCACCGTGCAGGCTGTTCATTTTCTTTCGTCGGACAGTTCAGCGATCTGCCTGACGGGAAGATTCAGTGATGGTGGAATCTGCACCGCAGGGTTCGCCGTTGCTGGTACCGGCATTATTGACTGGATATCCACCGCCTCTTTTTGTTTTCATTTATAATTGTTTTATAAAAAACCTCCCCCCCTCTCCGGAAAATTTTCAGAATATGGTAAAAATATAGTGTGCTCAGGTTATCCGACAGGTACATGGACAAAAAACGTCGGAAGACAGACGGATTATGTGCTGTGTATTGTCATACCTGAAATGCGTAAGTCCGTAAACCACAAAACGAAAAAGAAAGGAAAAAGAACATGAACAGGAAATACAAGTATACAGAAAGCATTATCAGAAACAAGGAGGAAAAATGATGTATACCATAACGAAATCCAGCAGCGGAATTACACTTATTCCTATGGAAAGCAGTCTTCTTGCCAGACGCAGAGTTTTTCTGGAAGGAGACATTACTCAGGAAACAGCCTGTATGTTTATCAAAACACTGATGTATCTGACAGAAGAAAATGCAGATAAACCGATCCATCTGTTTATCAATACCACCGGCGGTGACATCAATGCAGGACTTCTGATATATGATGCAATCCAGTCCTGCAATGTACCGATCCGTATGTACTGTGCAGGACGGGCGTACAGCATGGGGGCCGTTTTGTTCTGCAGCGGCAGACACGGCAGGTATATGTTTCCCAACAGTGAACTGATGCTTCATGAGCCGCTGCTGGGAAACCGGGTGGGGGGCAGCAGCTCTTCCATTAAATCCATATCCGACAGTCTGCTGGAGACAAAGAAGAAGATAAACCGACTGCTGGCACGCCACACAGGAAGGACGGAAGAGGAAATTGAGGCAGCCACAGGATACGACCACTACTTCAGTCCGGAAGAAAGCATTGCATTTGGGCTGTGTGATGGAACCATCGGATTGAACTTTGTTATGGAGGATTAAAAATGCAGGAAGAAAAGGTAATTCTTGGGAAAAATGCTGTATACAGCAACGACTGTTCCAAAACCGGCATCAACAATAACATTATTGTATGCGGTTCCAGCGGCTGCGGTAAGACTATGTCCATATCCGAACCCCGGCTGCTGGAGACTACGGAATCCAGCCTTGTCATCACTGTGACCAAGCGTCGTCTGGTAAATAAGTATATGGCATTGTTCCGTGAACGGGGCTATGAGGTATTCGATATAAACTTCACACACCCCAGGGAAAGTTCGTGCGCCTACGATCCAATAAAATGTGTGAAACGATATACCGACATTCCGTTTCTGGCCGCAGCCATTGTGAACGCCAATCCCAAAAAGAAGAATTTCAATACCGATATATACTGGGACAGCAGTGCAGAATCGCTTCTCAGTGCGGAAATCGGTTATGTTTTGAAGATGTACAGAAAGCCCAGCTTCAGCGATGTTCTGGATCTGCACAGCAAGCTGCGTATCTCACCAGATGGCGACGGCATCACCACCTCTCTGGACGACTGTTTTGCAAAGCTGGAAAAACTCGATCCGACCAATTTCGCCATCAGCTGCTGGAAAACCTTCTGTCAGCTGCCATACCGTACTGCCGGCTGTGTATACAGCTCTCTGAACACTGTCATAGATACGATTTTCACACCGGATCTGAAGAAAATGATTGCTATGGAACAGAAGATCAATTTCAGCCAGCTTGGCAGGCGGAAAACCATTATGTTCGTGTCTACTTCTCCTGTAAATCCGGCGCTCCACAGCTTCGTGAATATCTTTTACAGTCAGTTGTTCAAGGAACTGTTTGAGTATGCAGAAGAACAGCCGGACGGCAGACTGCCGATACCCACCCATGTGTTGTGTGATGACTTCGGAACCGGTGGTCAGGTACAGAATTTCCCGGAATATATCAGTATTTTCCGGGAAAAACAAATTTCCGTAACGCTTCTGCTGCAGTCTGAATCCCAGCTGATATCCACTTATGGAGAAACCGACGCAGTTACCATTCTGAATAACGCAGACAGCTATATCTACCTGGGTGGAATGGATCTGCGGACAAGTCAGAATATAAGCCAGCGACTGAATGTACCACTGGAAGATGTCCTGTATATGCCGGTGGGTAATGAGATTATCTTCCGGCGCGGAGAAAAGCCGATAGTGACCCAGCGCTACGACATCCTGAACAATCCGCTGTACCGGAAGATCACAGAAGAGTATGATCAGGATCTGCAGAACAGACAGCGCCAGATCTGGGGTGGGGGTGATCAAAAGGAAGCATAATCCCCCCTCGCTTCATTTCAGATCGGAATACTGTATACTTAAGCCATCAAAAACAGGGAGGATTATCCTATGAACAACTACTATACCGCATATAACAAGGTAGGAGACGGATGCTGCGGCACGATTACAGGCAGATGTAAAAACGGCGTTTTCATGACGCTGGAAGACGGTCAGACCGCTTTCGCCAGATTCGGCGGATTGCCTCTGGGAACAAAAGTCTACTGTACATACCTGAAACCTGCAACGGAAAAACTGTTTGCGCTGGTATCCATAGATTCCGTTCGGTTTGACGACATTGCGGCATAAAGG
>JAFUKI010000095.1 GCA_017467815.1 Clostridia bacterium | reverse complement strand
TTTAGGAAAGGTTTTTCTGTATAATTTACTGCATTCTGCTGAAATTGCATTTTTTCTGTGTAAATTCTTTATTTTTTTCTCTCTTTGTGCTATAATATTTAGGTTGGATTATATTTGAAGATGTATCTTACAGGAAAGGAAAACTCCTTTTACGGAGTGGGATGTTGTTTTGATTAGAGAGGATCTGCGTAATATTGCGATTATTGCCCACGTTGACCATGGTAAGACCACGCTGGTCGATGAAATGCTCAAACAGGGCGGCGCTTATCATGAGAATCAGGTTGTCAGAGAACGCGTAATGGACTCCGGAGATCTGGAAAGAGAGCGCGGTATCACTATTCTGGCGAAGAATACCTCCGTTGTGCGTGACGGTGTGAAAATCAATATTGTTGATACCCCCGGACACGCAGACTTCGGCGGTGAAGTTGAACGTATTCTGAAGATGGTAAATGGCGTTATTCTGCTGGTTGATGCAGCGGAGGGTCCCATGCCGCAGACCCGTTTTGTTCTGCAGCGCGCAATGGAACTGGGTCACAGAGTTATTGTTGTTGTTAATAAGATTGACCGTCCCGATGCAAGACTGGATGAAGTACCGGATGAAGTTCTGGAACTGCTGATTGAACTGGATGCTACCGATGAACAGCTGGATTCTCCCGTTCTGTTCTGCTCCGGTCGTGCCGGTACCGCTTCCTTCTCTCCCGATGTAGCCGGTGTAAATCTGGATCCTCTGTTCCAGACCATTATGGACTACATTCCTGCTCCCGAAGGTGAACCGGAAGAACCTTTGCAGCTTCTGGTTTCCTCCATTGACTATAATGACTATGTAGGTCGTATCGGTATCGGACGCATTGAAAGAGGTCATGTCAGAGTCGGTGAGGATGTGGTGATTACCAATTTCCATACACCCGACGCTACGCCCCGCAAGACCCGTATTGTTTCCCTTTATCAGTTTGACGGGCTTGGAAGAGCCACGGTTGAAGAAGCCAGTGTCGGTGATATTGTCTGCTTCAGCGGTGCGGAAAACATTACCATTGGGGACACCATCAGTTCTCCTCTGGATCCAACTCCTCTGGAATTTGTTAAGGTCAGCGAACCTACACTTGAAATGACCTTCTCCGTAAACGACAGTCCCTTCGCCGGTCGTGAAGGTAAGTTTGTTACTTCCCGTCAGATCCGTGATCGTCTGTACAAAGAAATTCTCCGTGACGTTTCCCTACGCGTGGAAGATGGCGAAACCACCGATGCCTTCAAGGTCGCCGGTCGTGGCGAAATGCATCTTTCCATTCTGATTGAAAATATGCGCCGTGAAGGTTACGAAGTATGCTGCTCCAATCCCAGAGTGCTCTTCAAGGAGATCGACGGTGTTACCTGCGAACCTATGGAAAGAGTTTCCATTGATGTTCCCGAAGAATTTGTCGGTGCTGTCGTGGAAAAGCTGGGTGCGCGTAAGGGTGAGCTTCTGGAAATGGGTATTTCTGCTTCCGGATCCCGTATGCGTATTGAGTATTCCATCCCTTCCCGCTGTCTGTTTGGCTATCGCAGTGAATTTCTGACCGATACCCGCGGTGAAGGTATTCTGAACACTCTGTTCGATGGTTATCAGCCTTATAAGGGCGAGATCGTTACCCGTTTTACCGGTTCCCTGGTTGCCAGTGAGGACGGTGAAGCTACTTCCTACGGTCTGTACAACGCGCAGGACCGCGGTGTAATGTTCATCGGCGTACAGACACCCGTTTATGAAGGTATGCTGGTTGGTGAATGTCCCAAGAAGGAAGATATTGCGGTGAATGTATGTAAGAAAAAGCATCTTACTTCCATCCGTTCTGCCGGTGCTGATGAGGCCCTTCGTCTGGTTCCTCCGAAGGTATTCTCTCTGGAACAGGCGATTGAATTCATCACGGAAGATGAACTGATCGAAGTTACTCCCAAGAGCATTCGTCTCCGCAAACGGATTCTGAATACCGAAAACCGTCTGAAGGCTCAGGCAAAACTGAAAAAGTAATATAAGAACAGCTGTATATCCTGTAAGTTACGGATATGCAGCTGTTCTTTTTGCTTATTTCATGTAAATACCGTTTTGGGAGAGGATTTCCGGCAATTCTCTCAGGGACTTGATATAATAATCAGCATTTCCCTCTTTTTCGAAGTCTTCTTTTGTTAATGTTGTACCGACACCGACTGTTATGGCACCGCTTGCTTTTCCGGCACGTATACCGACCAGGCTGTCCTCCACCACGATACAGTCTTGCGGGGCAACACCGATCAGCTCGGCACCTTTCCGGTAGATTTCCGGGTCGGGCTTGTTGTGAACCACATCATTTCCCGATACAATGGCGGTAAAATCATCCGGGTGCAGACCAAGAATACGGAGATTATGACCGATTTTGGAGCGTACAGCACCGGAACAGATTACGAATGGGATTTTGTTCTGTCTGAGTGCACGGATCATTTCCGGTGCGTATTCGCACACATTTTCGGGAGAAATAATCTCGCCGTACACGTTGTACGTATGCTCCTTAGCATCTTCGGAGTATTTACTGCCGTATTTTTCCATTACTTTTCCGAGGTATATTTCAGCCTCCATACCTATGTAGGGGATAAAATCTTCCGGAACGGCTTCCAGACCGAATGATCTGAGTGCTTTTGCCGCCGCTTCCAGCATGACGCCTTCCGAATCGACCAGAACGCCGTCCATATCGAATAATATTGCTTTGCTCATATGCTGTATTCCTTATATTTTTATGTATTCATCAAGTATCGTCTGACGATTGTATATGTTTTGTATGAATGTGAGGGTGTCCTTATCCTTCACTTCTCTGCCGGACTGGAAATAACGCACTTTGGCTGCTGTTTGGGGTTCAGCAGCCGTTGGTATTTCGTTTGCCAGCGTTTTGATACGGTTTACGGTGCCCGTTGTACCGTCTATGAATATTATCCTGTCACCCAGCAGTTGGCGGAAGCTGTCTCTGAACAGAGTGAAATGGGTACAGCCGAGGACAACAGCTGTATAGTTTTGACTTTGGATTTTCTCCCACAGATAGGGGACGATTGTTTTCGGATCAAAGATGCCCTGCTCCGCCCATTTTACCAGATCGGGCAGCGGAAGAAGATCTACATTGTCAGAAGAGGCGTGTTCGGATTCCAGCAGGCGGTGGAGTTTGTCACCTTCGATGGTCATGGGAGTGGCACATACGAGGATTTTGTGTTCCGGATATCGTATGACAGCCGGTTTTATAGCCGGTTCCATGCCTACGATGGGGATGTTCAGTTCTTCTCTCAGCCTGGCTATGGCAACACTTGTTGCGGTGTTGCAGGCAATTACGAGAATCTCTGCCCCCTTATCCATAAGAAAATCCATGGCGCGGCGTGTGAAACAGTAGATTTCCTCTGACGTTCTGATTCCGTACGGCACATGGTCTGTGTCGGCGTAGTAAATAAATTGGTCTTCCGGCATTTGTTTCATTGCTTCGTACATAACAGTCAGACCGCCTACGCCTGAATCGAAAAATCCTATTACAGCCAAATGCTCACTTCCTTCTTTTCAACGTATAAGCATATTATATCACACCCGAATTTCTTTTTCAATGATTTATTGCAGACATTGTTCTCTCTATGGGATAAATTTTACCCCCACGCTGTTACCAGAATGGGGGTATGGTTTCTGTTTGATTATGCCGTTGTTATTCAGTAGTTGGATTGGCTGCGAAATTAACTCACCTGAATTCCCACTCAGCCGCGTACCCAGCTTCGGAGAATTTTTCGTCGGGGAAATTCTCGTGAGGGGGACAGGTTACTTGCATTTTAGTTTAACTAATTTCCCGCTCGGTCACATACCCAGCTTCGGAGAATTTTCCGCCGGGGAAATTCTCGTGAGGGGGACAGGTTACTTGCATTTTAGTTTAACTAAATTCCCGCTAAGTTTTGCACCCAACTTTGGAGAATTTTCCGTCAGGGAAATTCTCGTGAGTGGGACAGGTTACTTACAATTTAGCTGAACTTAATTCCCGCTCGGTCACATACCCAACTTTGGAGAATTTTCCGTCA
>JAFUKI010000094.1 GCA_017467815.1 Clostridia bacterium | reverse complement strand
GATGGATATCTCTCCATCTTTTGACCGCGCCACAACCAATTCTACATTCGTGACCTTCGGTCTCTCATTCCGAATTGGTTGCCTTTTGCTTGCTTCTTTATTTTTTTGAGTGAAGTGTAACTTATCATTGACGACTGCACAATTCCTGTTGTCAGTAATGGACCAACTTGCTTGACTCAGCGGCATATTTATGATACAATATCTAATGGAAATATTTTTTTAAACGGCAGACAGCAGATATTTCCGTAACCATATATTTCTTTCCATAGTTCGTCTGTTTTCACGGAAAGTACATACACCAGAAAAAACAAACTGGAGAAAAGAGTAAATTTATGACCGACACAAATCTCAACACAACAAAAGCCCTTCTGGATTTTATCGAAAAAAGTCCCACCGCTTTTCATGCTGTGGAAACCATCGGTTCCATGCTGCATGAAGAAGGATATACCCATTTAGGCGAGGGGCAGGACTGGGGGCTTATTCCCGGCGGAAAGTATTATGTCACCCGCAATCAGTCTTCCCTGATCGCCTTCCGTATTCCCGAAAATTACGCGGCAGGTTTTCTCATCACCGCCAGCCACTCCGATTCCCCCACATTCAAGATCAAAGCCAGCATGACCGGTACTGCTGCGGGAAAATATACCCGTCTGTGTGTGGAAAATTACGGCGGCATGATTTATTCTTCCTGGATGGACAGACCTCTTTCCGTTGCCGGACGGGTGATTCTCTCCAAGGATGGAAGCATCGTATGTCAGAATGTCAAAATTGACCGCGATCTGGCACTGATTCCCAATGTGGCGATTCATCAGATGCGTACCCAGAACAATGGAGTGGCGCTGAATCCTGCTGTGGATCTTCTGCCTCTGTTCGGCGGAAAGGATGCTTCCCTGACGGATATTCTGACCGAAGAACTGCAGGTGGAGAAAGAACAGATTCTGGATACGGATCTGTATCTCTACAACCGCACACCGGGTACTGTCTGGGGTGCTGACAATGCTTATTTCTCCGCGCCCCGTATTGACAATCTCCAGTCTGCTTACGGTACGCTGTGCGGCTTTATCCATCCGGAGATCACGGAAAAAGTAACCGGAATCCCCGTTTACAGTATTTTCGACAACGAAGAAACCGGCAGTGCCACCAAGCAGGGTGCAGGTTCCCGTTTTCTTGCCGATGTTCTGGCACGGATCTGTGACAAGCTCGGTCTGCATCTGAATCAGGTTCTTGCGTCCTCCTTCATGATTTCTGCGGACAACGCCCATGCCGTTCATCCCAATCACGGCGAACTCAGCGATACTGCCAATGCGCCGTATCTGAATGAAGGTATTGTTATCAAATACAATGCTGCGCAGAAATACACAACCGACGCTTTTTCTGCCGCTGTTTTCAAGGAAATCTGCAGAATGGCGGATGTCCCCGTACAGGTATTCCACAACCGCAGTGATATGCCGGGCGGCTCTACTCTGGGGTCGATCTCCAACACCAACGTACCTCTGTACACTGTGGATATCGGTCTTCCCCAGCTTGCCATGCACTCTTCTTACGAAACCGCAGGCTGTGCGGATACCGATCATCTGATTCGTGCCTGTGCGAAATTCTACGCTTCCGCTTTTCTTTCCTATTGTGACGGAATGTTGAAAATACTGTAAAGAAACGAGGGTTGAATGTTATGAAAAATGCTGTTGGAATTATATTTACCGGCGTGTTTTTATGTCTGGTACTGGCTGTATTTACCGGCTGCGAGGAGGTTTCACAGGATGATGTGATCTCTGCCCTGGAAGGAATTCAGTCCCTGCTGGAAGAAACATCCCCGGATACTACAGAGTTGGAATCCACCGTTTCCCCTGACCGTACGACGGAAGGGGATACCGATGCTGTTGCTGGTGAACCTGCCACCGACGCTGAAGAAGTACAGGAAACCGAAACTGAGGCAGCCGATACAACAGAAGTTGTTGTTGCTTACGGTGAGTACTACTATGATGTTGAAAATGTTGTGCTGTATCTGGATACCTACGGAGAACTGCCGGAGAATTATATGACCAAGGACGAAGCCGGAGATCTGGGCTGGGAAGGCGGTTCTGTAGAAAAATATCAGGACGGTGCTGCCATTGGCGGTGACAGATTCGGCAATTACGAAAATCTGCTGCCGGATTCAGAATGGATCGAATGCGATATTGATACAGAAGATGAAAAAAGCCGCGGTGCGAAGCGTCTGGTATTCTCTCTGGAAGACGGACTTTACTACTACACCGACGACCATTATGAAACTTTCGTTGAAGTTTATATCACGGAAGACGGTGAGGTAGAATACAGGTAACATCCCTGATTTTCAAAGAAACAGGACGATGGTTCGGAAACAATTTCCGGATTCCATCGTCCTTGTTTTTATTTATATCAGATGACAAAGCTGAGCAGATACAGGAAAGCCATATGTGCGGGATAGAAGATATAGAAGAACCACTTCATACGGAATTTTCCCGGTTTGCCGTTGTAAGCGAGCAGGATCGGTACCGCCAGTACGCTCCAGAATTGTACGGTAGATCCGCCGCCTGCATATTGTTCCATAGCCAGCGCCAGCATACCGCCGAAAAAGAGGATCTTCTGCTGCCATGTATTCTTGGGAAGAAACGCAAGCAAAGGCAGAAATACGCCGCAGTAACCGTAATCCACCTTCACATTGACCGTCAATACCCAGATACCGGTGAAAACCAGCACAAACACCGCGCAGCTGCCGATACGGCTCGCCGCAGGTTTCAGTGTCGTTTTTCCGTATTTTTCTGCTACTTTATCCAGCCATATCTGTTCACCGGAAAGAGATCTCACAACGCTGTCTGCCGCTGCCATCAACAGTATGGACAGGGAGAAGGTCAGCAGGATACCCAGATATACCGTCTGTTCCACGACAGTATATACGATCTGGCAGCCGAGACCCAACAGAAATATCTGCAGGAAATACTGTACTCTGTTCCGGGTGTACCGGAAACCTTCCGCGATGCAATAAGCGTACAGGGGAAAGGAGATCCTGCCGATAATGCGCATCCAGCCGTACTGCGGAAACAGGATTACCCCTGCATGGTCAATAAACATGGTAATCGCCGCGATGATTTTTATAATGCTTCCCGTCATTTTTCGTGATCCTCGGTATCGTTTTATTTTCAATGACAGTATACCATATTTTCACGGACACCGCAAGAGTGAATTATGATGTTTCTGTTTTTTTACAAAATACCTTTCTTCTCTTGACCTGTACAGAATTTTCCTGTATAATATAAAAAAACACCGGAGGTGCTTCTATGTTAAAACCCATTCCCAATGATTTGATTCCGAAGATCGATACTTTAGCCGATATAAGAAAAAAGCAGATCCTGAATTCTGAAACCAATGTTGTATTTTCCGGCACTGCCTATTATGTTGCCGCAACCGGATGTGACTGCAACGACGGTCTCACTCCCGATACCCCCTGGCTGACTCTGAATAAGGTACATTCTTTTTCTTTCCAGCCCGGTGATGCGGTATTTTTCCGGAGAGGCGATACCTTCCGCGGCCGTTTTTCTGCCCGGGACGGTGTAACCTATTCCGCTTACGGTAACGGTCCCAAGCCCGTGATCTGCCCTTCCCCCTTCAACGGTGCCGAACACGGTGAATGGATCCCTACGGATGTTCCGGATGTTTACCGTTACAGCGAAAAGTTCTTGGATGATGTGGGCTGTCTGATTTTTGACGGCGGTGAATCCTATGCAAACAAGGCTACTGTGGATTTTTCCACCATGACCAATCTCACCGACTGCAAACCCTTTGCTTCCTGGCGCGATCTGGCAAACGACCTCGATTTCTACCATGATCTCGGCGGTCCGAATGTTACCGGTACGGAGGAAAACAGCACCCTGTATCTGAAGTCCACCGAAGGTAATCCTTCCGAGAGATTCAAGTCCATTGAATTCAACGTACACACCAACGCCATTATGATGGAAGGTCACAATATCCGTATCAACAACCTCTGTGTACGTCACGCCGGTAATCACGGTATCGGTTCTCTTACCATCCACGGTCTGACGGTTGACTGGTGTGTATTTGAATGGATCGGCGGTTCCATGCAGTATTATGAAGACGGACATCCCGTACGTTTCGGCAATGCTGTGGAAATCTACGGCGGATGCAGTGACTATATCGTGGAAAACTGTTACATCAATCAGGTATACGATGCCGGTATTACCCATCAGTTCTCTGCCGGCAGTACCGAAGATATTATCATGAAGGATATTATCTACAAGGGTAATCTGGTGGAAAACTGCATTTACTCCATCGAATACTTCAACGGTATTGCAGACAACGATGCCTGCCGTCATATGTCCCATGTACGCATCTCCGACAATATTCTCCGATATGCCGGCTGCGGTTTCGGTAAGCAGCGTCCTGACCATTTCGTGGAATGCCACATCAAAGCCTGGGATCACTACAACCATGCTGACAACATGATTTACGAAAACAATATTTTCGATCGCAGTACCTACTGTCTGCTGCATATTTCCTGTTACGATGAAATTGATTATATGCCGATCATCCGGAAGAATATCTTCATTCAGTCCGCCGACGGTCTGTTCGCCCAGCTTGGTCTTACCCCCACAAAGGTTACGCCTTACACCGATGAGGTAATCGAAAACGAAACCGCTGTGGACAAAGACAATGTATTCTATGTAATCTGATAAGCACAAAGGGAGTCGATACAAACTCGGCTCCCTTACATTTTTATTTTCTTGTATAAATCTCCACTCTTGCGCCTTCCACACCGGCAGGTACGGGTTTTCCGTATCGGTTGGCAGCGCTTCCGGTTACTGTCCATTCCACAGTATTTTCGCCGTCGTGGCAGAATTTGGTGATATCCATTGTATAGGGCTTATACAGAACCGCACCGGCTTTTTCACCGTTTACGGTTACATCGCATCTGTCGTGTACTCCGGTAAACTTCAGCAGGCATACCGTATCTTCCGTTACGGAACAGGTAAAGGTATGTCTGTTTTCGCCCAGTGCGATGATCTCACGGATGGTATCCACGGGATTTTTACCCAGTTCCGGCAGTACATCCGTATTCAAGCCGAGGATCACAACACTCCACGGCTCCACAGTTACGGGATACGCCAGACCGTCGGTGTGCATTTCTGCGTACACGATCTCCGTCTTTCCGGTGAAAGGATCGAAACGGCGGCAGGCACCGGATTTGTCCGTTACCAGATGTCCGCTTACCGCTTCTTCTCCTTCGTTGAAAATCAGGAAGAAGGGATAGCCGCTTTTCGTCAAATGCACAAAACGGATATGGGGATTCTGGGCATCGAAATAGGATTTCTTCTTGCCGTGTTTCTTGACATATTCGCCGAAATCACTGCCGCGGAACATCTTACCGCCGCCGGTTACAAATTCGCCGATCTTCTTTACGGCTTCCACGGTCAGGCGGATTCTGCTGTCTACCAGAAGTGTATCGTACTGATAGCGGTCCAGGCGGATGATACCGTCATGGATATGGGCATTGTTGATCAGCTGTTCGATGGTCACATAGTTGAAGGTATAACCGTTTTCGTACAGGTATTTCACGGACTGTACCGGCAGATTGTCTTCCATCGCAACAACAAGATACTGGGGATTGTTGTGGTTGGTTGCGTTCAGCCAGGACATACGTTTGATATAGTTTGCCAATGTGCGGTATTCACTCCACCAGATATTACCGGGACCTACATCCGGCGGACGTTCCCCCCACTGCAGTTCGGTCTGCAGAGAATAATAGAATGCATGGGGGATGATCATATTCACCCCTCTGGCAAACAGGAAGTTCAGCTGCCACATCATTTCCGCTGCTGTGAAATCCCACGGGTTGTCACGCTTTCCGCAGGCACCGAAGCATTCACAGCTGTTGCGGGAGATACCCTGATGTCTGGCTGCATCCGCACTGCATTTTGCCAGAACGCTGTCCATGGAGGTCAGTGCTGTTTCCGGTGTCACCATACGCCACACCAGATCCTGACCGGGTACATCAAATGCAGCAGAAAGTGCCATATCGTGGCTGGAAGCAGGATGTCCCATCAGGGCAATACCGTGCGTCCGGCACCACTGGCTCAGTTTTC
>JAFUKI010000093.1 GCA_017467815.1 Clostridia bacterium | reverse complement strand
GGGAGAAACACTTTTTGCGAAAAAGTATTTCTCCCTCCCCGGTACCCCACCCTCTTTTCAAAAAACTTCGAAAAAAGGGATTTAATGACGAAAATATGAATTGTTTAAGGCTGTCTGAATGGAGACAGTCTTATTTTTTTTGCCTGTTTTCTTGAAAGTTTTTGAAAAGAAAGGGGTGTGGGGGAAGAAAAACTTTTTTCAAAAAGTTTTTCTTCCCCCACAAAATTATTCACTTATAACAATCTCTTATTCGGCAGTTGTTTCTTCTTCAACCAAGGGACCTTCGATCTTTGCCAGGGCTTCGTAATAACTGTTGATGGTATTCTTTGCCGGGTTCTTGTATGCTCTGTAAGATGCAGCAAAATGATCAGAGCCTAAGAACAGAGGATTGCAGGGCAAATACCACAGTTCACAGAAACCGGGCTGCATGCCGAAATATACACCGCCTACTTCGAAAACAAGGGAGTCGAAAATAATGTTCATCATTTCTCTTGTTTCCATGTCGGAGGAGTATCTGGTTTTCAGAAGCACATCATAATATGTAGGGAATACTTCATTCTTGGAATCCCAGGCAAGGAATTCAAGAACTGCACCCACCAATTCAGGATTCTTCGTTGTACCGGAAACACCTGTCTGGCTGGACCAGTCATAGCACATATATTCTTCCTGTTCCTCATTATATTTCGGCATAGGAAGAATACCGGTGTTGAAATCGTATTCTGTAACCGTTGCCATGGTTTCAGGACGTCCCATACGGAACAAAGCGGTACCGGTAGCAAAACCATCATCTTTTACATTATGATTATAACTAAGATGACTGAATCCGGGTGTATTGCCGAGTACAGAAAGCATATCGTACAGTGCGAGTGTCTTTTCAGAGTTAAGAACCAGCTCCAGCATACCGTATTCGTCTCTGCCGGTCTGGAACTGACCGCCGGCGGCAAAGAACGGGATAGCATCATGGATACCGTAGGCAAAGAAACTGTTGATATCATCCACGCCGTAATAGTCACCGTCGCCGTTCATGTCGTTGATAACGCCTTTACCCAGCTCCGCAAACTTATCTAAGGTCCACTTTCCGGAAAGTACAAGCTCATAGGGATCTTCCAGATTGTTGTCCGTGATCATGTCCCGATTGAAGAGCATTGCCGAAGGAGAGGTGATCGTAAAATCGTTTACGATAAAATAATGATATTTCCCCAGACGAAGAGCATCCATCTGCTCAGCATTCCACCATTCTGCGGAAAAATCCACATAGGGAAGTGTGTCTAAATTATAGAGATATCCTTCCGTGGTAAAAGAATAAGCATCGGGATAAAACAACAACTGGTATAAATCATCCCCGGATTTGTAAAGCATTGTATAGTCATCCGCCGTGACACTTGTGGAGTAAGTGATCTTTGTACCAAGGAAATCTTCGGTTTTTTTGGTACGGCGGTATACCGCAGCTTCCATGTTGTCTGAAGAACTTTCATCCAACAAATAATTTTTGTTGGTGCCTTCACCCCCGAAAAATGCGGCATTGAAGGTCTCACCGCCGAAATCCAGTTCTTCGGGGAGCTGATGCCAGATACGGGTGGTTTCCGTAGTCTCAGCAGCGGATTCGTCCTGCTTTTGTGTTTCGTCATTGCCGGTGGGTGTGCCGCATGCAGCAAGCTGTGTCAGCATTGCGGCGATCAGAAGGTAAATACTGAACTTTTTCATGTGAACCTCCGAGGTGGTTTTGCAGTACGCAAAATTTTTGATAAAATAAATTGCTGCCTGTGTCAGCTTTTGATCCGCAGATCTGTGGGTACTGCCTGTTCAAAACAGGTCATGATTATTATAGCATAGTGAAACACCGATTTCAATCCATGCTACATATACAATTCAACTGTGTTTTGTCTGATTCCATATAAAATTCAACGGTCTTTATTTTTGCTGATGCACCTCCGATGATTTTGGCAGTATGCAGAAATTTCATGAATGAGTTTTCCTGTTTCAGCGCGTGATCCGCTGCTCTGCGGAGTACTGCGCTGCCTGCTGTTGATTATCTTATTTTAGCATGGTTCTACCCGATTTTCAATCCACATATTCTACAAATTTAAATCGTTTTTTTGTATAGGTTGCACAAAAATGAAATTGCCGAACCGCAGAAGGATAACTTGAAGAATGTCAGGAAATCACGAAAGGCAGGCGTTTGTTTTTTAGGATAAGAAAATTTCAGAATTTGCGAAAAAAGCATTGGCAGAACCTGATTTATGCAGTATAATATATAAAGAAAACATATAAGGTTATCAGAACAGGGAGAGAGTACGATATGAATATTTGTGTTTACGGTGCTGCCAGCGATACGATCGATGTACGGTTCAAGGAAGCGGCTTATCAGCTTGGGAAAGTAATTGCGGAATCCGGCAATACGCTGGTGTTCGGCGCAGGAACGACCGGCATTATGGGTGCCTGTGTCCGCGGTGTGGATGATGCGGGCGGAAGATCCATCGGGATCGCGCCGAAATTCTTTGACACACCGGGGGTTCTGCATACCCTGTGTACGGAAATGATCTTTACCGAAACCATGCGCGAGAGAAAGGGACTGCTGGAGGAGAAGAGCGATCTGTTCGTTATGGCGCCCGGCGGTATCGGCACTTTGGATGAATTTTTTGAAAATATAACCCTCCGTTCCTTGGGGAAACATGAAAAGAAAATCGTGATTCTCAACACGGACGGATTCTTCGACAGTCTTCTGGCATTCCTGGCAAACGGTGCGGAGATGGGATTCATCGGCAAAGAGGTCATGGAGATGTGTTCCGTAATCCGTGAACCGGAGGAACTGAAAACCTTTATGTGAGAGCGCATAAGGGAATTACATAAAACTGAGGTATGAAAAACAATGTCTGAGATATACATTCGTCCGGCATATGAAAGGGATCTGCCTGCCATTCTCGCCGTCTATGCCCCCTACGTACTGAATACTACATACAGCTTTGAGTACACCGTTCCCACAATGCCCGTATTTACGGAGCGATTCCGCGGGATCACGGAAAAGTATCCCTGGCTGGTCTGGGAAGAAGACGGAGAGGTGATCGGATATGCCTATGCCAGTCGTATGTTCGAGCGTATGGCGTATCAGTGGAGTGCGGATATATCCATCTACATCAAGGACGGTCATCACGGCAAGGGGATCGGCAGACGGCTGTACGCGGAAGTGGAAGCCATTCTGGTGAAATGCGGCTATCAGAAAGTCTACGCGATCATCACCGAGGAAAACAAGGACAGCTGCGCCTTCCACGAATGTGTGGGATATAAGAAGGAAGGAATGCTCAACCACTGCGGCTACAAATTCGGCAGATGGCTGGGTGTGAACTGGTACGGCAAGCAGCTGGTGGTGGGAGAGCCGGAAGGGGATCCTGTACCGTGGAACGGCAAGCTGTTTGACGGATGCGAAAAAAGAAAAATGGAGATCTGATAACGGAGCAGTCCGAAGCCGATATGGGCGGGACTGCTCTGCTTTTTTTGCCTGTACCGGTGTTTTTTTCATCATTCCGGGGACAAATCACCGGCGGATAGTTGATTTTGGTTCATATTTGTGTTATAATGAAATGAAACCAAACCGCAGTTGTTCCGTGGGATTTGTCCCGGAAAATGGGATTTGGTATAAATCTATGATTGCACCAATACGGAGGTATGCATGAAAATTACAGTTTGGAATGAATACGTTCACGAAAAGAATGAAGAATCCATCAGAGCGATCTACCCGGAAGGTATCCACAGCTGCATCGCAAAGTTCCTGACCGAAGCAGGTTACGATGTAAAGACCGCTACTCTGGATATGCCCGAAGCAGGTCTGACCGACGAAGTACTGGCAGAAACCGACGTTCTGTTCTGGTGGGGTCACGTAGCACACGGCAGTGTTCCGGATTCCGTTGTAGATAAGGTATACAACAGAGTTATGGAAGGCATGGGTCTGATCGTACTGCACTCCGGCCATGCTTCCAAGATTTTCAGCAAGCTGATGGGTACTCCTTCCGACAGACTGAAGTGGCGTGAATCCAACGATAAGGAAATCCTGTGGGTAATCGACCAGAGCCATCCCATCGCACAGGGCATCGACGAAAAGTTCATTCTGGAACACGAAGAAACCTATGGCGAACACTTTGCTATTCCCCAGCCCGACGAACTGGTATTCGTATCCTGGTTCAGCGGCGGTGAAGTATTCCGCAGCGGCTGCACCTTCAAGAGAGGCAGAGGTAAGATCTTCTACTTCCGTCCCGGTCACGAATCCTGCCCCACCTACCACGATCCCAACGTACAGAAGGTACTGAAGAATGCGGTTGAATGGGCATACACTCCTCCGGCAAAGGCATACAAATACGGCTGGGTTGCTCCCACTGTAAAGAACGACTAAGAGGTAACCTATGAGAATTACCGTTTGGAATGAGAACGGCCATGAGAGATTCGAGGAAGAAATCAGAGCGCTGTATCCGGAAGGTATGCACGGTTGTATTGCGAATTTCTACCGTGAAGCCGGTCATGAGGTGACAACAGCCACCTTGGATATGCCGGAGATCGGTCTGCCGGATGAACTGCTGGATCAGACGGACGTACTGGTCTGGTGGAGCCACGGTATGATAAATGAAGTACCGGACGAAAAGGTGAAGAAGATCTGTGACAGAGTCATCAATGACGGTATGGGTCTGATCGTCCTCCATTCCGGACACGCTTCCAAGATCTTCCGAAAACTGATGGGTGCCCGTTCTGGTCACCTGAAGTGGCGTGTGGCCTATCCTCCGGAAATCGATGATAAAGAGATCGTATGGGTGGTGGATCAAAGCCATCCCATCGCACAGGGTATTGACGAAAAGTTCATTCTGGAAAGAGAAGAAATGTACGGCGAACCTACCCTGATTCCCGCACCGGATGAGTTGGTATTCCTGTCCTGGTTCAGCGGCGGTGAAGTATTCCGCAGCGGCTGTACCTACAAAAGAGGCAGAGGTAAGATCTTCTACTTCCGTCCCGGTCACGAATCCTGCCCCACCTTCTATGACAAGAATGTACAAAGAGTACTGCTCAACGCCGCCGAATGGGCTTACACCCCTCCGGCTAAACCGTACAAATACGGTTGGTCTGCTCCGGTGGTTGAGTGAATTCGTTATTCACAAAAATGGAAAAACAGAAAAAACTACTGCATTTCATTCGATGCGGTAGTTTTTTTGCAGTTGTGCGTATTTATTTCACAGTAAAGAAAACTTCACCTTCCGGGGTTCTGACCGGGACTGCATGGAAGATCTTTTCACTCCAGCCTTCACTGAGAAAAGCGGCGGGGGTGCCGGTGAAAAGCTGATTGCCGTTGTCCAGGAGAACGATCTGATCCGCTTTCATTGCCTGGGTGAGATCGTGCATGACGGCTATAATGGTCTTTCCGACCGTTTGCAGACTGCGCAGTTTGTGGATAAAGCGGGAGGCATGATCCAGATCCAGATTCGCTGTAGGCTCATCCAGAACCAGAATTTCCCCATCCTGCGCCAGCGTCATACCAAGATACGCCCGTCTCAGCTCCCCGCCGGAGATTTTATCCAGATAACAATCCGCAATATCCATCAGTTCCGCGGCAATCAGTGCGTCTTCGATCCGCCGGTGATCCGTTTCCGTGATCCTGTCAGCGATACCGAGGTAGGGACTGCGTCCGAATACGACAAGATCGCGGACCGTGATATGGGGTGTGCGGAGCTGCTGAAGCATGACGGCGATATGTGCCGCGCGGTTTTTTTGCGAAAGGGCGGACAGGGGGATGCCGTTCAGGGTGATTTCTCCGATATAGGGGATGAGTCCGCCGATACAGGAGACAAGAGTGGATTTTCCGCAGCCGTTTCTGCCGATGACTGCGGTAAAACTGCCGTCGGAAACGGTGAAGGAAATGTGGGAGAGAGCGATTTTGTGTTTATAGCGTACTTCCTGCAGAGCAATGGATAATCCCATACCGTACTCCTTTCAGACCGAATTCCTGCGGCGGAACAGAAGCCACAGAAAGAACGGCGCACCGATAAATGCCATCATGATCCCCACCGGAATTTCCGTAGGAGCCAGGATCAGCCTTCCTGCCAGATCCGCCGCAATGGTCACGCATCCGCCAAACAGAGCGGAGAAAAACAGCAGAGCACGTCCGCGGCATCCGGTCAGTTTTCGGGTAATATGGGGTACGACCAGTCCCACAAAACCGAGAAGTCCGGCAAAACTCACCACAGCACCGGCAGAAGCGGAGGCACAGAAAATACACACCAGCCGGACCTGCCGTACGGGGATCCCCAGAACCGACGCACCGGCTTCTCCGAGACACAGCGCATCCATCTGCCGACCGAACAGCAGAGCGATGCTGAAGCTGACCAGAATGAATATTGCCGGCAGAAGCAGCCGATCCGTGGGAACACCGGCAAATCCGCCGATGGAAAAAGCGTTGTAGGAGATCAGGATATCGTCGTTCAGCAGAGTAAGCAGGGAAATACAGGCATTGAAAAGGGTGGTCAGCGCGATCCCAGCAAGGATCACACCGGTTTTGGATCGACTTCTGCCGGCAGTGAGGACGATAAGCAGGGTCGTAAGAAAAGCACCTGCAAAAGACGCCGCCGGAAGAAAGGGGGATGCTGCCGGAAGGAAACTGAGCATCAGCGCCGAAGCAAAACCCGCACCGGCATTCACACCGATGATATTCGGACCCGCCAGCGCGTTGTCGGTAACACTTTGCAAAAGTACACCGGATACCGATAATCCGATTCCGGCAAGCAGTCCGGCAATGGCTCTGGGCAGGCGGACGGAGAAAAGAATCAGCCGTTCCGTTTCAAATCCTTCCTTGCCAAGCATAGCCGACCAGAACGCCTTTGCGGACATGGGTGCACTGCCGAACCGAACCGCGCACAGGAAAAGACAGACAAGCACGGCTGAGAGAATCACCGTGTACAGAAGGATATGTTTTTTGGGTGATACATTAGTTTTCATAAAGCAATGCGGCAAGCAGTTCATAAGCGGAATACCAGCTTGCATTTGGTTTGTATTGGAATAAATCTTTGGGAAGATAATGATAGTTCCGGTTTCGTACAGCATCCAGCGACTGCCAGATGTCTTCGGCAAAAACGCTTTCCAGATATGCCTGTGCTGCGGCGGAATCCCCCATGGTGGTGATAAAGATCATATCCGGATCCTGCATCAGAATTTCTTCGATGCTCAGACCGTCGATCAGCACCGGCGCGGCATCCGCAATATTGACAGCACCCAGTTCCCCAAGCATCGCCGCGGCAAAATGTTCGGCTGCGGTTTTGGCTTTGGTGGATTTTGCAGTGGAACCGGCACGGATAAAGAGAATCCGTTTCGGCGATGCACCGTCCGGCGGGTAAGCGGCTAAAAGAGCGTCGATCTGTGCCTGTACATCGGTACCGTATCGGATGTATGCCTCTTTATCACCGGTGATATCCGTGAAAATCTTCAGCACGCGCAGATAATCCGCGAAAGATTCCACCCGGAACTGTGCCGCCGGAATCCCGGAAGCGTTCAGAAGGGAAGCCGTTTCAGATTGAGCGGCGATATCGGCGGAACAAATGACAAAATCCGGTTTTGCGGCAATCAGCAGCTCGGCGTTGACGGTCTTTCCCGCCCCGTTATCCACCAGAACCACATCCGGCGAAGCAAACCCGCGTTCCACCGTTTCCCCCACCGTAACGGCGATTTTTCCCCCCGCCAAGCCCCAAATGTCTGCGAAAGAAGAAAAGAGTACTGCCGTATTTTCCGGCTTTTCAGGAAGGGAAATAACGGTTCCTGTGTCGTCCGTAAATGTGAAATAAGCATCGGTGTCTGCCTTGCTCTGGCTGCACCCGGTGCATACCAAAATGAAGAGCAGACAGCAGAGAAGGACCGAGGGAATTCTATTTTTCATCATGCAGAATGGCATCCTTACGGGAGAGAATATCGTCGGACAGCAGTTCCTTTTCCACCTCTGCAAATCCGATTCTCTGGATCGTGTCGGCAAAACGTTCACCGGCAATTCCCTGTTCCCGGAACAGCAGAATGGTCTTTTCCACCGTGTTCAGCAGATCTTCCGTGTCGGTGAACAACTTGAACAATGCCTGACCGCGGGCAGCCTTCTTGCCCCAGCGTCCGCCGATGTAGATTCTGTATCCGTTGACGGCATTTTCAAAAGCCTTGAAGGGACATTTGCCGATGCATCTGCCGCAGTTATTGCACAGTTCGGTATCAATCACGATCTTGCCTTCCACAACGGCAGCCGCCTTCATGGGGCAGGTTTTCTCGATCTGACAATTTGCGCATCCGCGGCATTTGTCCATGTCTGCAGCCGGCATATTCTGCCCGACGATGCCCACATCATTCAGATCCGGTTTGACGCAGTTGTTGGGACAGCCGCCGACGCCGATCTTGAATTTGTGGGGCAGTTTTACGCCGTGATATCCGGTGTAGAAGCGGTTATGTATGGCTTCGGAAACGCCATAGGTGTCGATCAGACCGAAAACACAGGTGGTACCCTTGCAGGATACAACGGGACGCACCTTCGGACCCGTACCGCCGGTCTCCAGACCGTATCTGCCGAGAAATTCACGCAGAGGTTCAATATTCACATAGGGAATTCTCTGAATTTCAATGGTCTGACGGGTGGTCATGGCGATCTCACCGCTGCCGAAACGAACCGCCGCTTCCGCGATTACAGCACTTTCCGCAGCAGTGATTTTCCCGTTTCGGGTGAGAACACGGGCGTTGAAGCAGTCAGCGGTGGTTTTGTCACGCAAAAATCCCAGACCTTTGACCCGTGCAATGTCTTCCGCCGTGGGAATCACCGCTTCACCGGCAGAAGCAGACACGCTGGTGTCCAGGATCAGCATATCGTAGGCAGCTGTTTCCCCGGAGGTGAGGGTGATCGTTTTGTTCCGGTGATCAATGGAAGAAACAGCAGAATTGTCCAGTTTGATTATATCGGCATTTTTACAGGACAGAGTGTCTACGGCATCACTCTGCCCGATCAGATAAATTTTCATAACAATATCTCCTCTTGATGTAAAAATCATACTGACTTGACTTGCAGGATCTTCATTTATTATAGCATGGTTTGGAAGGGAAGTCAAATGCTTTGTGCCGCCCATGGTAAATTCCACAAAATCCCTTCATATAATGTTTGAAAAATCAACTACAATACCTATTGCGCCGAATGGGAATGTATGGTACGATAAAGTGAACAATATCCTGTAAATTTGAGATATCGAAACGGAGAAAATACCATGGATTTTTCTACCCATAAGCCGGTACAGATTGTGATCGGCGACAATTCTATACAGAATAACGCCTCCCTTCTGGCACTTGGCAAAAAAGCATTGATCGTCAGCGGCAGAAACGGTGCGGATGCCTGCGGTGCTGTTGGGGATATTACCGCTGCTCTGGCGAAATGCGGTGTTGCCTATGCCCGCTTCCCCAAGATAACCGAAAACCCGCCGGCACCCGTTTGTCATGAAGGCGGTGCTTACTGCCGCAGTGAAGGCTGTGACTTCATCATCGCAGTCGGCGGCGGATCTCCCCTGGACGCGGGAAAAGCAATCGCCGCATACGCAAACAATCCCCACATGGATGTGATGGATATATATGATGCGGACAAAATGGTCAATCCCTGCCTGCCCATCATCGCCGTACCCACAACCGCAGGTACCGGCAGTGAAGCGGCGCCCTATTCCGTTCTGACCATCGACAACGGCCTGTGCAAAAGGACGTTCAAGCACGCTTCTTCCTACCCGAAATACAGCTTCGTGGATCCCAAGTATACCTATACCCTGTCCCACGATTATTCCGTCAGCACCGCACTGGATGCAATGGCACACGCCATCGAATCCTATCTTTCCCCAAAAGCAAATGCAGTGAGCAAAGAAGCAGCGGCATTTGCGGCGGCGGAAGTATGGGCGGTACTGTTTGAAAATGCAGATGCAGAAGGCGAAAAGGATGCCGGCGGTTTTACCCGGAAGCAGAGAGAACGGCTTATGTATGCCGCCTGTGCTGCGGGAATTGCCATCAGCCATACAGGAACCGGGTTCCCCCATCCCCTCGGCTATAGCCTTACCCTGTCCTACGGCATCCCTCACGGCAAAGCGTGCGCACTGTTTGAAGGGGATTTCATCTCCTATAACCGTCTTTCTTACACGGGCAGTGCTTTGTTAGATGAACTGGCAGAAAAAATGGGCTGCAGTCTGGAAGACATGATCACACGGATTCCCGCAAAAGCGGAATGCCATATCGAACTGACCGCCGAGGAAGCGGAGACCTTGATCGACCGGGTAGCAGGAGCAGGAAACTACGCCAACAGCCCCTACGTAATCTCCCGCGGGGAAATGTCCGATATTTACAGAAGACTGTTCGTAAAATAAATACCCGGAACCAACTAAAAAAGACACGTCCCAACCCCATAAAACGGATCAAAACGTGTCCATATCAATCCCCTGATTCAAAGTTTTTGAAAAGAGAGGGGGTGCAGGGGGAGAGAGAAGCTTTTTTCAAAAAGTTTCTCTCTCCCCCTGCTTAATTAAAACACTATTATCTGGTTCTCTTAAACTGAGGGCCGTAGGCTGCGCAGGCACGGTAGTCGGCGCCTTCTTTGTCCATACCGAATGCGTTCCATGCGGCGGGACGGAAGATCTTTTCGACGGGTACGTTGTGCATAGCTACGGGGATGCGCAGCATGGAGCAGAGGGTGATCAGGTCAGCACCGATGTGACCATAGCTGATGGCGCCGTGGTTGGCACCCCAGTTGTTCATTACTTCGTATGCGGTCTTGAAGGGGCTGCCTTCCTTGCCGTCACAGCGGGGAGCAAACCAGGTGCAGGGCCATGTATAGTCGGTTCTCTTCCACAGAACATCGGTAACCTCGTCGGGCAGGCATACAGTCCAGCCTTCTGCGATCTGCAGCATGGGACCGAGACCTTCCACCAGATTCAGACGGATCATGGTGCAGGGCATTTCAGCCTTGGTAACGAAACGGGAGGAATATCCGCCGCCGCGGAAGTAGCCCAGGTCAGCGAAGTTCCATGTGGTATTTTCCAGAATTGCCTTCTGGTCAGCTTCGGTTACATTGAACCATTCCTTCATTACGGGAACACCGTTTTCGTCCAGAGCAGCACCGTTTGCGTCAATGCAGCAGGCACCGGAGTTGATCAGGTGAATGAAACCGCCGTTTTCCTTGGCAACACCTTCGACATCGTAGCCGGAAGCTCTCTTAACAGCTTCGGGACTCCAGTAGGTACGAACATCGGCGAACATCTGGGGACGGTTGGTCAGGAGCTTCATGAACATCATGCCCAGACCGTTGAGTACGTCGTTTTCGGTAGCGAGGATGTAGGGTTCTCTTGCGCCTTCCCAGTCGAAGGAAGAGTTCAGCATAGCTTCCGGGAAGTCACAGTTGGGATAGAAGTCGGTCCACTGACGCTGACCCTGGAAACCGGCTGCGAGAGCGTTGTGACCAACCATTTCTTCTTCGCATCCTTCGGGCAGGTTCTGGTTGCCGTTCATCAGATCCTTGATGATAACCATCATCTTAACAACGAATTCCCACTGTTCGTCCTTTTCTTCGCGGGTCTTCTGCATATCTTCGGGGTTCTTGTCGAAGCCTTCGATGCAGTTGGCTTTGGTCCATGCCAGAGCCTTCTGGAATTCTGCTTCGTCATAAATACCTTCGCTCATGCGGCGGATGATCTCCACTTCGTCAACGGATTCAACGCGCATACCCAGGTATTCTTCGATGAAGCGGGAGTCGATGATGGAACCGCCGATACCCATACAGATGGAACCGATCTGCAGATAGCTCTTGCCTCTCATGGTGGCAGCGGCTACGGCAGCTCTGGCAAAGCGCAGGATCTTTTCCTGTACGTCAGCGGGCATATCGGTTACTTCGTCCAGATTCTGAACGTCGTGACCGTAGATACCGAATGCGGGCAGACCCTTCTGTGCGTGGGTTGCCAGTACGGATGCCAGATAAACAGCACCGGGTCTTTCGGTACCGTTGAAGCCCCATACTGCCTTGATGGTGTTGGGATCCTGGTCCATGGTTTCGGAACCGTAGCACCAGCAGGGAGTAACGGTCAGCGTAATGTCAACGCCGGCTTTCTTGAACTTGTCGGCACAGGCAGCAGCTTCGCCTACGCGACCGATTGTGGTGTCGGCGATAATAACCTTTACAGGTTCACCGTTGGAATACTTAACATTGTCGGTGATCAGCTTAGCGGCAACCTTTGCCATATTCATGGTCTGATCTTCCAGGGATTCACGTACCTTCAGGGGACCGCGGCGTCCGTCGATTGTGGGGCGGATACCGATAACGGGGTAATCACCCACCAGTCTGTTTTTTGCCATAACTATATATCCTTTCTTTTTATGAAAAAAATTACAAATTTCCGGCGCAGTACAAATTCGATAATATACCGAGTCGTACTGCAAACCTATTTGTTCATAGTATAACATGAATAGCGGAAAATTGCAATGGAGATTGTTACGATTAAAAGAAAATTTTTTGTTTCCAATGCATAAAATAGACCGTTTTTTATCAGATCAGCAGGGGACAGCTGAAAAGTACCTCTCTCAGCGAAGCGTAACTGTGGTAAAAACCGTTTTCGCTCCTGTCCGCACCCAGCGAAAAAGAGAGTCCGGGACGGTTGAATTCTTCTGTAAACCAATGGCTCAGCGTGCCGGGCATATCGTCAGCGGAAAATGGGCAGGATGCCATACGGGAAAGAAGCCTGCCTACGGTTTTTGCGCGGGGGATATGCTTCTGTACCGTGTTCAGCATGGGACTCGGGCAGTGCATGGGATCGCTGTCCAGTGTCAGGCATAAGGATGGGGTACACATCCGGAGATATTGCTGCAAAGCGGTGACTTCCGGGGTATCCGGTGCATTTTCTTCGGTAAACGCATCCCGGAGGACCGCACCGCATCCGTTGGCACACCAGGCACTGTAATCCCCATCCGGGCACAAACGGGTCAACCGTCCTCCCGCCAGCCTGGTACCGGGTCCTCTGCGGCATATGGCAGCACCGTCGGGATTCAGGCGTGGGATTACATAAATGACACGGTTGGCGTGAAGATAGGGAAGACTGATGCTGTACAGCCGCCGTTCCTCCCTGAGAAAACGGCAGTAATCACTGATAAAACGCATCAACAGGGAAGTACTCAGCCAGTCACTTCCGTCGATGCCGCCGACATAGACAATACCGCGGCTGTTTTCCGGATTGCCCAGTACCACGGCAGGAATTCCTTCCCCCTGGATGCTTGTACCGATGGTGTGGACGGTAAGGATCCGGGGATGGTTTTCCTGAAGACTCTGCAGCAGATCGTTCAGCTGCAGCTGTTCCAGGGGGCGGTTGTATAAAGGTTCCTTGGTTTGTGTTTTTGTATCGGACATACTTTTTCTCTCTTTCTGTAAATTTTCCCGACAGGGCTTGTCAGAATATATATATGAGAGGAAAAATCATATATTCCGCTAATGTTTACAATTCTATCAACAAAACATCACGAAGAAATGGTATGATATAAGATAACCGGAACAAGAAAGTGAGTGTATCATGAAAACCATATCAGAGACAAAAAAATTCCGCAGCTTCGGGTGGATCGTGGTATCGGTGATGCTGGGGCTGACCCTGCTCGGAAGACTACTGAACTATTTTTACAGTATAACGGCAACGGATATATTGTATGATGCATGGGTGAGCGAGGCGGTCGGGTATGTGATGGACGGATTGGCGTGCCTGCGGTATGTATTTTCCTTCGGTGCCGTGCTGTATTCCCAATGGAAATGGGGACTGGGTGCCGGAAACGGGATTTTCCTTTTTGCCAATGCGTGCAATCTGGCGGATATGTGTGCACGGTTCGCCATCGACTATTTTTCCAACAGCATTATGGGGATCGAGGTGCTGACCCTGTTGTGGCTCCTGCTCCAGTTTACTTATGATCTGATTACCCTTGCCCTGTGCTGGATCACGGGCAGAATATTTCTGAAACGGGCGGAAATGTCGGACAGCGTGCGGCGGACAAGAACCTATTCCATGGCGCGTGCCTTCCGGTTTTCCCTGTTGTATGTACTGATTCTGCGTGTTGTTCTGTGGCTTTACGACGGCATCGTTTTCCTGCGGTCTTACAGCCAGATCCAGAATTACGAATATGCTGCAATGATCGGACAGCTTGTGCTGGTGTTTGTGCTGTACGGCGGTGTGGCATTCCTGTGTTCCGAGCTGACACAGTGGTTTTTCGGCAGACTGTATGGCAGAACGGACGAATGAATCTGCCTGTTTCTGCTTTTCCCGACAGCCCGGATAAGAGAAAAGACTTGCAATCCCATGGGATATGTGGTATAATATACTGTAATGTAAAATCAGATAGAGCTGCATAGGCAGCGATAACTGAAAATATTGGAGGTTAAGATGAAACTTACTCATAAAATTACCGCGGTTATTGCGGTGCTGGCACTGGTACTGCCCGTACTTCTGACCGGATGCAATGATGATTCTGCAGATACGTTGTATTACGAATACAATTACGATCTGTCCGAGTATATCACGCTGGGTGAGTACAAGGGTATTTCTCTCGTAGAAAGTGAGATAGAAGTCACCGAAGAAGAATTGGAGATGCAGATTCAATCCATGCTTACTTCACAGGGTCAGTCCCAGAATATTCATGACAAACCCCTGGAGATTGGCGATACTGTAATTTTCCGTTCCAACGTAACCCTGGACGGTGAAGTAATTGAAGAATTGTGCGAAGAATCCGGTACTTTCATGGTAGGCTATGGTAACTACGGTGAAGAAATTGATGAAGCGCTGATCGGAGCAGTACAGGGAGACACAGTATACGCAAAGCGTACCCTGGATGAACTTTACGGTGAGTACGCAGGTAAAACTGTTGATTATGAGATCTATGTTCTTGGTGGATACACCATTCTGCTGCCCAATTACACGGATGCATTCGTAAAGGCATATTACGGATACGATACCATTGAACAATTTGAAGCTTCCGTGTATGATCAGATGTATGAGTTCAGACAGGAAAATCATATGCGTAATCTGGTTAATCAGGCATGGACAACTGTATTGGAAAATACAACAGTCATCGCTTATCCGGAACAGGAAGTGGATGAAATTGTTGCCTACAATGTTGAAAACGCAAAAATGAATGCAGCAGCTGCCAATATGGAATATGAAAACTATGTAAGTGCTGTATTCGGTCAGACAGTGGAAGAATATGAGAGCAGTTTTGAAGAAGAAGCAAAAGCGACTGTGAAGGAAGACATGGTCATCTACGCTATTGCAAGAGCAGAAAATCTGTCCGTAAGCAAAGAAAAGTACGAAGAATACCTCGCCAGATTCATCGAGCAATATGACGATTTCATGTATACTCATGAAGTAGAGAACACCTTTGGCAAGGATCTGCTGATGTCCCGTGTTCTGAGAGAAGTTGTCAAGGAATATATCGTTGAAGTGGCAGAAATCACCGATGCCAATACGATTGCTGAATAAACCAAGCCTTTACCTTAATAGAAAAACCCGACAGTTCGGAAGAACCGTCGGGTTATCTTTTTGTCTAAAAGGGTGTCTGTAAAACTTACAGAGCGAAGGCTTCCTTCATAGCAGGTACCAGATCGCACTTTTCCCACAGTACAGCAAGATCTTCACGACCCATGTGACCGTAAGCAGCCAGATCACCGTAGATCGGCTTGCGCAGATCAAAGCGGGAAATGATGGCGGCAGGACGCATATCCACGGTCTGCATGAGGTAATCGGCAATCGCCAGATCGTCTGCCTTGCCGGTACCGAAAGTGTCCACCATCAGGGAAACCGGACGGGCAACACCGATGGCGTAGGCAAGCTGTACTTCGCAGCGGGAAGCAAGACCGGAAGCTACTACATTCTTTGCCAGATAACGTGCCATGTAAGAAGCACTGCGGTCAACCTTGGTCGGGTCCTTGCCGGAAAAAGCACCGCCGCCGTGACGGGAATAACCGCCGTAGGTATCAACAATGATCTTACGTCCGGTCAGACCGCTGTCACCCATGGGCCCGCCGATTACAAAGCGTCCGGTGGGATTTACGTAGATTTTTGTACCCTTATCGATCATACCGTCCGGAACGATGGGTTCGATCACTTCGCGGATGATGTCAGCACGGATCTGTTCCAGCGTTACATCGGGATCGTGCTGGGAGGAAACAACAATGGCATCCAGACGGATGGGGGTGTTGTTTTCATCGTATTCTACAGTAACCTGTGTCTTACCGTCCGCACGGAGATAGGGAAGTGTGCCGTTCTTACGCACTGCAGTCAGCTGTTTTGCCATACGATGGGCAAGGGAAATGGGCAGGGGCATCAGTTCGGGAGTGTCATCACAGGCGAAACCGAACATCAGACCCTGGTCACCGGCACCGGTATCGAAAGCATCTGTGATTTCACCGGCTTTGGCTTCGCTGGACTTGTCCACACCCATAGCAATGTCAGGGGACTGTTCATGGATGGAGTTGATCACAGCGCAGGTGTTGCCGTCAAAACCGTATTTTGCCCGGTCATAGCCGATCTCCACAACGGTCTTGCGTACGATGGACTGGAAATCCACAACTGCAGAGGTGGTGATCTCACCCATTATGGAAACAAGACCGGTGGTGCAGGTGGTTTCGCAGGCGACACGGGACAGGGGATCCTGACGGAGAATTTCGTCCAGAATACGGTCGGAAATCTGGTCGCAGATTTTGTCGGGATGTCCTTCCGTAACGGATTCACTGGTAAATAAACGTTTCATGTAAATTCCTTTCATTTGGCGAGAGCAAAAAAATGTTCCCATCCGGACAGAATGAGAACATGGAAATTTCACTCATCTGTCGGGAATTAGCACCTTGTCACGGGGATAGGTTGCCGGGCGTCATCGAGCCAGTCTCTCAGCCACTCTTGATAAGCAGTATATATTTCGAACAGATATATTATAACATAACAAAATCCCATATGCAAGAGCATATTTGCGGATTTATATACAATTTTTTCCGTTCTGAATGCTGAAAAGCAGTGGATTTTGCGGAAGTGGGTTCAGATGTGCAGAATCTTGGAAAGGCGCTTGTACAAAAGGATATTGACCACAGAGCAAACAATGCCTTTCAGCAGGTTAAAGGGGGCTGTGGCAAACACGATCAGGGTCGGCAGATTTGTAACCAACGGATTTACAGCGGAAGCCATACCGACAATTTTGTCGAGGGTGAATCCCATGAAATACACATATGCCGGGATCATAACGAAGTAATTCAGCAGACAACTGATAACAGCCAGGGAAAGAATCCCCAGAACCAGGGCAACCACAGCACCGCGAAGGGATTTGTGGTATTTATAATACAACGATGCCGGTACGACAAGGGAACAACCCATCAGGAAATTCGCAAATTCTCCAACACCGGCGGTCATAGTGCCGTTGAGAAGAAGATTCAGCAGATTCTTGATGAATTCCATGATGATCGCAGCGCCGGGACCGAGAGCAAAACCACCCATGAGGATAACGGCATCGGAAAGGTCGATTTCATAAAAAGCAGGTGCAAACCAGACGGGGATCTGGAAAAGCATCAGTACAGCAGCCAATGCGGAAAGGATCGCGATTTTTGTGATGTATTTGAGTGCAGTATGTTTGGCGTTTGTCATAATATCCTCCATCTGTCGCATTTATGCGACGAACAAAGTGTGAATAAACTTTACTTACGGTTTCGATTTCTGTATTTTCACACTGATTCTCCTGTAAATGTAATTTAAGGAGAAGAATATGCTGCAGAAATAGAATCAGCCCCACCATTTACGGCTTGGGGCTGATAAAATCTGCGTAAAACAGGGTATTACGGCAGCTTTCTTCTCACATCCGGACTGTAACCGTCGGCACAGGAATCACACCTGTTCGGCACATATATCATGTGTTCGCGGGCTATACCGCCGGTAAGGAATTTCACCTGTCCCCAAAGAAATAAATGCGTTTTTTGATATGAAAATCCCTAAGTAACAAAAACACCCCCGGATATTTCACCGGAGGTGTTTCATTTAGCAGTTAGAATCAACTGAGCTTGTCCGATGTGCAAACATCAGCTATCTCTACCGCTGTGTAACAGATAACTTAACCGAGAATTTCAGCTACAACGCCGGAACCAACGGTACGGCCACCTTCACGGATAGCGAAACGCAGACCCTTTTCAATAGCGATGGGAGTGATCAGTTCAACGTTCATGTCAACGTTGTCGCCGGGACGGCACATTTCAACGTCAGCAGGCAGAGAGATGGTACCGGTAACGTCGGTAGTTCTGAAGTAGAACTGAGGTCTGTAACCGGAGAAGAAGGGCTTCTGACGGCCACCTTCTTTTTCAGTCAGAACGTAAACCTGACCAACGAACTTGGTGTGGGGGTTGATGGAGCCAGGCTTGCAGAGAACCTGACCTCTT
>JAFUKI010000092.1 GCA_017467815.1 Clostridia bacterium | reverse complement strand
GATGGATATCTCTCCATCTTTTGACCGCGCCACAACCAATTCTACATTCGTGACCTTCGGTCTCTCATTCCGAATTGGTTGCCTTTTGCTTGCTTCTTTATTTTTTTGAGTGAAGTGTAACTTATCATTGACGACTGCACAGTATTTGTAAACTTTTTTACATTCTTTTCTTGACAAAACAGGGAAAGCATTGTATAATACTATTGTGTATTGCCATGAATGATTATATCTGTGGCAGAAATGCGTTGAGGAAGACAGTACCTGTAACATAAGCCACCAAAGCGAGCCGGTGGGGGTGAAAGACCGGCGTGACGGGGACAGGGAATATCACTTCGGAGCAGCCGGGCGAAATGTTGTAGTCCGTGCCGGAATCCCGCCGTTACCGGGAAGCATATGTTTGTATGCAGGTGGTTCGCGAAGCAGTCTTCGTCCTGGATTGGGGCGGAGACTTTTTTTAGTAGATCGCTGCTGACATACTGCATGACAGAGTTTACACTGCGAATATTGACAGATTCAAAGGAGATTGGATATGTATAAGAAGGTTTCCACAAATATGAACTTTGTGGATCGTGAAAGAGAAACGCTGAAGTTCTGGCAGGAAAATGACATTTTCAAAAAACAGCTGGCAGACAGCGAGGGAAGAGAAACCTATACGTTCTACGACGGCCCTCCGACAGCAAACGGCAAACCCCACATCGGTCACGTGCTGACCCGTGTTATCAAGGATATGATCCCCCGTTACCACTGGATGAAAGGTGCCGACGTTCCCCGTAAAGCCGGTTGGGATACCCACGGTCTGCCCGTAGAAATCGAAGTGGAAAAGAAACTGGGTCTGGACGGCAAGGAACAGATCGAAGCATACGGTCTGGAACCCTTCATCAACCAGTGTAAGGAATCCGTATGGAAGTATAAGGGTATGTGGGAAGATTTCTCCGGTACCGTAGGCTTCTGGGCGGATATGGACAACCCCTATGTAACTTACGACAATAACTTTATCGAATCCGAATGGTGGGCACTGAGACAGATCTGGGACAAGGGTCTGTTGTACAAGGGCTTCAAAATCGTACCCTATTGCCCCCGCTGCGGTACTCCTCTGTCCGCACAGGAAGTGGCACAGGGCTACAAGACTGTAAAAGAACGCTCTGCGGTTGTACGCTTTAAGGTTGTGGGTGAAGATGCCTACTTCTTGGCTTGGACCACCACTCCCTGGACCCTGCCTTCCAACCTGGCGCTCTGCGTAAACCCCGACGATACCTACTGCAAGGTACAGGCAGCTGACGGCCATACCTACTACATGGCAGAAGCTCTCCTGGATACTGTACTGGGTAAGCTGAAGACCGAAGACGCACCGGCATATACCGTTCTGGATTCCTTCCCCGGTACTGCACTGGAATACAAGGAATACGAACCTCTCTTTGCCTGCGCCGGTGAAGCTGCCGCAAAGCAGAAGAAAAAAGCCCATTTCGTAACCTGCGATAACTACGTTACCATGAGTGACGGTACCGGTATCGTACACATTGCCCCCGCATTCGGTGAAGACGACGCCAAGGTGGGCAGAAAATACGATCTGCCGTTTGTACAGTTCGTTGACGGCGCCGGCAATATGACAGCGGAAACGCCCTATGCAGGCGTATTCGTAAAGAAAGCCGACCCCATGGTAATTACCGATCTGGATAAGGAAGGCAAACTCTTCGATGCACCGAAGTTCGAGCATGAATATCCCCACTGCTGGAGATGCGACACACCCCTGATCTACTATGCAAGAGAATCCTGGTATATCAAGATGACCGATGTCAGAGAAGATCTGGTGCGCAACAACAATACCGTAAACTGGATCCCCGAATCCATCGGTAAGGGCCGTTTCGGTGACTGGCTGGAAAATGTACAGGACTGGGCAATCTCCCGTAACCGTTACTGGGGTACTCCTTTAAATATCTGGGAATGCTCCTGCGGTCACAGACATTCCATCGGCAGCATTGCGGAACTGAAGGAAATGTCCGACAACTGCCCCGATGAAATCGAACTGCACCGCCCCTATATCGACGCTGTAACCATCCGCTGCCCGGAATGCGGTGGAGAAATGCACAGAGTACCGGAAGTGATCGACTGCTTGTTCGACTCCGTTTCCATGCCTTTTGCACAGCACCACTATCCTTTTGAAAACGAAGATCTGTTCAAGGCACAGTTCCCGGCAGACTTTATTTCCGAAGCCGTTGACCAGACCCGTGGCTGGTTCTATTCTCTGATGGCCATCTCCACCCTGCTGTTCAACTGCTCTCCCTACCGCAATGTTATCGTTCTGGGTCACGTACAGGACGAAAACGGTCAGAAGATGTCCAAGTCCAAGGGCAACGCAGTAGATCCCTTTGATGCACTGAATACCTACGGCGCCGATGCGATCCGCTGGTATTTCTACACCAACTCCGCACCGTGGCTGCCTTCCCGTTTCAGCGGAAAAGCCGTTGTGGAAGGGCAGCGCAAGTTCCTCGGCACACTGTGGAACACCTACGCATTCTATGTTCTGTACGCGGAGATCGACCAGTTCGATCCCACCAAATACAGCCTGGATGACTGCGCACTGTCTGTAATGGACAAGTATATCCTGTCCGTTCTGAACACCACCGTGGCGCAGGTGGATGAAAATCTGGCAAATTACAGCATCCCCGAAGCAGCAAGAGTACTGAATACCTTTGTGGATGAATTGTCCAACTGGTATGTACGCCGCTGCCGTGAACGGTATTGGGTACAGGGTATGCCCGAAGATAAGATTGCGGCATACATGACTCTGTATACAGCTCTTGTTACCATCAGTAAGGCGGCAGCCCCCATGATTCCCTTTATGGCAGAAGATATCTACCGCAATCTGGTTTGCTCCGTGGATGAAAACGCACCGGAATCCGTACATCTGTGCAGCTTCCCGACTGTGGAAGAAAAGCGGATCGACCGCGAACTGGAAGAAAACATGAAGTTCGTAGTAGATGTGGTTGTCATGGGACGTGCGGCAAGAAACGGTTCCAACAGAAAGACCCGTCAGCCTCTGGCGGCTATGTATATCAAGGCAGAACGTCAGCTGGATGATTTCTACAAAGACATCGTTGCGGAAGAACTGAATGTAAAGGCTGTGGAATTTGTGGATGATGTTTCCGCATTCTCCTCCTACTCCTTCAAGCCCCAGCTGCGTACCATCGGTCCCAAGTACGGCAAGCTCCTGGGCAAGATCCGTGCTGCTCTTGCACCCGATGCGCTGGACGGCAATAAGGCTATGGCAGAACTGAAGGAGACCGGCGCACTCCGCTTCGATTTTGACGGGGAAGCGGTTGCACTGACCGAAGAAGACCTCTTGATCGACGTACAGCAGAAGGAAGGCTACTTCTCTCTGGCAGAAAACGGCGTCACAGTTGCCCTGGATACCAACCTGACCGACGATCTGATCCGCGAAGGCTTTGTACGTGAAGTGATTTCCAAGATCCAGACCATGCGTAAGGAAGCGGATTTTGTGGTAACCGATCATATCCACGTATGTGTCGTGGGCAGCGATACGGTTACAGCCATTCTTTCCGCGGATCCGGAAGAAGTCAAGGCAGCGGTTCTGGCGGACAGCCTGACCTGCGGCGAAGGTGCGGACGGATATACCAAGGATTGGGATATCAATGGAGAAAATGTTACCATAACCGTAGTCAAGGCGTGAACATTTCAAAATGCATCGGCTAAAAAATGGCAAAGTT
>JAFUKI010000091.1 GCA_017467815.1 Clostridia bacterium | reverse complement strand
TTTGCGAAAAAGTATTTCTCCCCCCCTGCACCCCCCCTCTTTTCAAAAAACTTCAGGAAAAGGGGTTTGCAGAAGAAATATTGATTGATTTAGACCAGGTGTGTGTACGGTGGTCTTTTTTTCGTTCAATGGGTTTTAAAACATACTTGTATAGATCCGCTTGTTTGTTTTTGTTTCTCTCTGTGTTGCATATTCCCGGAAAATGGTATATAATTATAGCATACATATAAGTAAACCGGAGGTTTTTATGACTCTGACCGATATATTTCAGAATAAGACCGTATCCCTTCTCGGCGCCGGAATATCCAATATGCCGCTTGCCGCATTTCTCAAGGAACAGGGTGCTTCCCTTACCGTGAGAGATATGAAATCCGCGGAAGAACTGGGGGAACGTGCCGCAGAACTGGAGAAACTGGGCGCCCGGCTGATCACCGGCGAACACTATATGGAGAATTTCTCGGAAGACTATATTTTCCGTTCTCCCGGCATCCGCCCCGATCTGCCTGCCCTGTGCAAAGCGGCAGAAAACGGATGTACTCTGACCTCCGAAATGGAAATGTTTCTGTCCCATTGTCCCTGTTCCGTTTTTGCGGTGACGGGCAGTGATGGAAAAAGCACCACCACAACCATTACCCATCTTCTGTTGACCGCAGGTGCTTCCGAGGGAACGAAAACCTTCCTTGGCGGCAATATCGGTGAGCCTTTATTCCACCGTCTGCCGCTGATGTGCGAAAAGGATCTGGTGGCGGTAGAGTTGTCCAGTTTCCAGCTGATGACCATAGACGCCCCGGTAACAGCCGCCGCCATCACCAACGTGACACCCAACCATCTGAACTGGCATACGGATATGGCGGAATATATCGAAGCCAAAAAGCGGATTCTCCGCAAGGCAGGAAAAGCGGTGCTCAATTACGGCAATGACGTCACCCGGGCAATCGGCGAAGAACTGATCCGTGAAAACAGCATTCCCGTCACCTTTTTCTCCAGAGAACCCATTGCCTGCGATATCCTGCGTCCCACGGACAGCCTGATTTATGCGGAAAACGGCAGCATTGTAACGGAGTTCGCTGGAGAGGGAAAGAAAACCCTTCTTGCCCTGCAGGAAATCAAACTGCCCGGAATGCACAATGCGGAAAACTATATGACCGCCATCGCCCTGACCCACGGTTACTGTACGGAAGACCGGATCCGTCAGGTAGCACGGGAATTCGGCGGCGTGCGGCACAGACTGGAACACGTTGCCTCCATCGGCGGTGTTTCCTATATCAACAGCTCCATCGACTCCTCCCCCACCAGAACAGCAGCAGCCCTGTCCGCATTGGCAGGAAGATCCATTGTTCTGATCTGCGGCGGATATGACAAAAAGATTCCCTTTGCACCTCTGGCGGAAACGGTACTGACCAATCCCGGCGTACACACCCTTGTCCTGACAGGCGCCACAGCCTGCAGTATCCGGGAAGCGGTGGAAAACCATCCTTTGTATGAAAAACGGTGCGGCGAAGGATTTGTCCTTGTGACAGAGGAAGTATTTGATGAAGCCGTATTTGCTGCGGCAGGGGCGGCACATGAGGGAGATACAGTCCTGTTGTCCCCTGCCTGTGCCAGCTTTGATGCTTTCCCCAACTTTGAGGTGAGAGGGGAACATTATAAGACTCTGGTACACAGTGACCGGATGACCGCCATGGCGAAATGAGGAGAAAACCTATGACATACGAATCATTGCTCAAAGCACTTACCGGCGTCATGACGATCAGCGGAAATGAAAACAATGCACTGACCGTCGTGAAAGAGCTGGTTGGAACATATTTTGACGAAATCACCGCGGACAACGCCCACAATATTCTGTTGACCAGGCGCTGCGGCAGAGAATTTGCCCCGAAGATCATGCTGGATGCCCATCTGGATGAGATCGGCATGATCGTGACCGGTGTAACGGAAGACGGTCTGCTGTCGGTTTCCGGCGTGGGCGGACTGGACAAACAGCTGCTGCCCGGTGCGGATATGTGGATCTGCGGCAGGGAGAAAAGGATCTACGGCGTTGTAGCTGCCCATCCTGCCGACCTGCTCCGCTTGTCCGATGAAGAGAAAAAACCTACCTACGAAAATCTGCGGATCGAAACGGGGTATACCAAAGAAGAACTGACAGAGCTGGGCATCGGTGTAGGGACTTTTGTGGGGTACAACAGCAAGATCACATCCCTTGCCAACCGACGCATGGCAGGAAAGGGGATGGATGACAAATCCTGCTGTGCCGGACTGCTGTTTGCGGTATGCGAAACGGATCGTGAAAAGCTGGCGGCGGATATAACGGTGGTACTGTCCGCCAGAGAAGAAATCGGCGGAAACGGTGCCAACTGCGCGGCTCATGCCATCAAACCACACATCGCCATTGTTACCGATGTGAATTTTGCCGCAACACCCGGTATGGAGAAAAAGTATAGCGGCAAAATGGGAAAAGGTCCCATGGTGTCCCTGTCCGCTGTAACCGACCGACGGCTGACGGAGAAGATCCTGCACATCGCCAAAGAGGCAGAGATCTCCGTAACCACCGTAGTGGAAGCCACCAACACAGGTACCAATGCCAACGCTCTGGTATTCTGCGAAGCCGGGATCCCCGCCGCAGTGGTCAGCATTCCTCTGGCGAATATGCACGCATACAACGAGACCCTGTCCCTTGACGACGGAGAAAGTTTTGTAAAACTGATACAGGCAATCATTACGGACCCGGATTTGTGTACCGATTTTATTGTAACCCCATACGAAGGAGGTCTGCGCGGATAAATACACTTGCAGGAACTGCATTATTGGAAAAATTAAGTATGGCTTTCGGTCCTTCCGGATGTGAAGGTGAGGTCATGAACCTGATTCGGGAGCAGATTCAGCCATATGCCGACCGTATTTTCACCGATGCACTGGGTTCTCTGATCGCTGTATGGCGCGGTACGGGTGACTTTCGCGAAGCACCGGAAGGGGAGATCGTGCCGAAGAAACTGCTTCTGGCTGCCCATATGGACGAAGTGGGCTTTATGATCAACGACATCGACGAAAACGGTTACTTATATATCACCCCCCTCGGACTCAAGGACGCCGGAATGCTGGCAGCCCGTTCTGTATCCATCGGTACGGAAAGAGGAACCATTCCCGGCATCATCGGTACAAAACCTGTCCATGTTTCCCCCGGCGGCGCCAAAATGGATTCCCTTTACGTGGATATCGGCGCAGTCAGCAGGGAAGACGCGGAAAGCATGGCACATATCGGCGATTTCGGTACCTACCGTTCCGATTTTATCTGCTTTGGCAGCAGAGGACTGCTGAAGGGCAAAGCACTGGACGACCGTGCGGGATGTGCCATTCTGTGTGACATTCTCAGAGAACTGTGGGAAAAGAATGAAAGATACCCCTATGATATCTGCTTCGCCTTCACCTGCCGGAACGAAATCGGTATGGACAGCACACGGACAGCCGCCTATCTGACCGAACCGGATTATGCCATTCTGGTGGAAGCAGGGGTTGCGGCGGATGTGGACGGCATAGCGGAAAACAAACAGGGTGCAAAACTGGGCAGCGGTGCGGTCATCAGTTATACCGACGGCAGCACAGTATACGACCCGGCGTTTACCAACCACCTGATCGCCACAGCAAAAATGAACCGCGTAGTATACCAGCCCCTTGCCGGACACGATGATCCCGGGAATGCTAAAATGGTAATGAACACCCGCGCCGGTATCCGCTGTGCCTCCGTAGCCGTTCCCGTGCGCTATATCCATTCTGCCGGTTCCGTTATGCAGGAATCGGACTACGACGCCGTAAAATCCCTCCTCCGCGCCCAGCTCCGCCGTATGCATATCTGAATCGGGTCCCGTACGGCGGTGTTACATTCCGGTATTTCCTCCGGAAGCCATTTCATCCGGTGTTGTAAGGATATCATCCATTCCCGGTCCCATTCCGCCGGAGAAGATATAGGGAAAACAATCGGGCATCCCCAGATAGGTGTTTGCGATCCGGTCAGAGATTTCCATCCGGATTCCCTCGATATGCAGAAACCGGGCATCTGCATAGGTGTACGTGTTCAGCGGACGGTCCAGATAATCGTCGGAATGGGCGGCTACCAGATAGGTACTGCCTGCAAATCCGGAGACGAACAGGGTATGGTAAAAATCCCCCGTGTCATCTCCCAGCTGGATCACATCTCCCACCTGCAGTCCCCCTTCGGAGGTTTCGGTAGCATAAGGCCCGACGCCATCATTTCCCGTCATGAAATTGTAGAAAAATTCTACTCCCGACCAGGCGGGCGCACGGTTATCCGGGGAGATGTAATACCACCCGAAAGTGGGTGTATAGTTCATGATACAGCTTCCGGCATAAACACACTGGGAAACAAAATTGGTGCAGTCCCCGCCGATGCCGGAAAAGTTGGGAAACAGGGGATTTCGGGACAGCGCCCACCGTCTGGCATACCGAAGGGCATTGGTTCGGTTGTAAGGAAGGGTGATCAGCATAGGCTTCTCCTTTGGTAATGATATATCAAAGGCAGGATATGCACCGCGGGGCAGAAGGGACACCGGCGAAGTATTTATATATTTGTCAGAAAAAGGAAAAACACACTGCCGCGGAGAAAAACGGTTATTTCTGCAAATATTGAAAAAGTCCTCTTGACTTATATGAAAAAAATGCTATAATATATTTGTAGATGTGTTGCATATCCGTTGCGGAATCCGTAAGATTTCCCCGGCAGACACATAATCCCAAACAGAAATTCGTCTTCGGTTTTTGAGAACGGACGAAAATGGAGTAATGCTATGAAGAAAAATGCTGCAGTAATCGGATACGGCGGAATGGGCGCAGGCTTTCATGTAAAGCATTTGCTGGAAAGCGACGTTTGCAATTTAGCCGGTATATATGATATTGACCCTGAAAAGAGAGCCCTGGCTGCTTCCCGCGGCGTAAAAGTATATGAGACCCGCGAAGCACTTCTGGCGGATCCCACCATTGATATGGTTACCATCGCCACACCCAACGATGTACACGAAGAAATCGCTGTGGCATCCATGGCAGCCGGAAAACACGTAATTTCCGAAAAGCCGGTAACTCTGTCCATGGAAAGTCTGGAAAGAATGATCGAAGCTTCCAAGAAGTACAACAGAATCTTCTCCGTACACCAGAACCGCCGTTATGACGTGGACTATCTGGCGATGAAAAAGATCCACGACAGCGGTGAGATCGGCGAAGTCATCAATCTGGAATCCCGTATTCACGGCAGCCGCGGTATCCCCTCCGACTGGAGAGGCATCAAAAAGTACGGCGGCGGTATGCTGTATGACTGGGGTATTCACCTGATCGACCAGGCGTGCATGGTGCTGGGTTTTGACGTAGCGGCAGTACGCTGCACCTTCGACCATATCACCAACAACGAAGTAGACGACGGCTTCCAGCTGTGGATCGACTACGTAAACGGTCAGAAGGCATATATTGAAGTAGGAACCTACAACTTTATCCCCATGCCCCGTTTCTATATGCGTGCCAAGAACGGCAGTGCATTCATCAGCGACTGGAGAGAAAAGTGCAAGGTTGTTAAGTGCAAGGCATGGCACGAAAGCGATGTTGTTCCTGTACAGACCGCTGCCGGTCTGACCAAGACCATGGCACCCCGTGATGAAGTTACCACCGATACATACGAACTGGAACGTCCCGTTGCGGATGTACACAACTACTACCGCAATTTCACCAGAGCCATCGACGGCATTGAAGAACAGTTTGTTACCCATGATCAGATGCGTACAGTGCTGAAGATCATCATGACTGCTTTTGAATCCGTTGACAAGGGCGGCGAAAAGATCGTTTGGTAAGCAAACGAATACAAATTGAATTCTATGACAAGGGGGAGAGGCAGTGCTTCTCCCCTGTATGTTTACAGCCAAATCGGAGGGAATTATGTCCAATATATGTGAAATACTCAGCGTAGGAACCGAACTGCTGCTGGGGGATATCGTCAATACGGATACCGCATTCATCGCCGGACGACTGGCAGCGCTCGGCTTTCCGTCCTACCGGCAGACCGTTGTGGGCGACAATGACTGCAGACTGGCGGATGCGATCCGTGAAGGCTTTTCCCGTGCGGATATTCTGATCCTGACAGGCGGTCTCGGTCCCACCTGTGACGATATAACCAAAAAAGCCGTTGCGGATTATTTCGGCGTGCCGCTGGTCATGGACGAGGACGCAAAGGCGGATATCGAAAATTATTTCCGGGAAATGGGACGGGTGATGACGGAGAACAACCTGCTGCAGGCACTTGTACCCGAAGGTTCCCATGTGTTTCCCAACCGCTGGGGTTCCGCACCGGGGATCGCCATTACCAAAGGGGACAAAACAGCGGTTCTCCTGCCCGGTCCTCCGTCGGAATGTGAACCCATGTTTGCCAATGAAGTGGAACCCTGGCTGGCGGAAAGATCGGGATGTACCCTGTTCAGCCTGAATCTGCATCTGTACGATATAGGAGAAAGCCGTGCAGAAGCGATTCTGAAACCGATTATGGAAAAGGCAGTAAACCCTTCCGTAGCCCCCTATGCCTGCGAACATGAAGTACGGATACGTATTACGGCAAGGGGAAAAACGGAAGAAGAGTGCCGCCTTATGTGCCGCGAAATGGCGGAAACCGTCCTGGCAACGGAAGTGGGACCATACTGCTATACGGAAAGCGTAACCGTATGGGAATCCAAAAATGCAATCGTGCTGAAGCTGATCGAATCTTTGCGGAATAAAAAATACACGATCGGTATCGCGGAAAGCTGTACCGGCGGAATGTTCAGTACCAGAATGGCGGATATTCCTGGCGTTTCGGATATCCTGCTGGGCGGCGTGGTCGCATATGATAACCGGATCAAAGAACAGGTTCTGGGTGTACCCGGCGAAATTCTGGAAAAATACGGAGCCGTATCGGAAGAATGCGCAGCTGCCATGGCGGAAGGTGTGCGGAAAGTGACGGGGGCGGATATCGCCGTATCCATCACAGGCATTGCCGGACCGGACGGCGGCACGGAAGAAAAACCGGTAGGCATGGTGTGCTTTGCCGTATCGGATGAGAATGGCACGGCAACGGAAACCGCCCGTTTCAACCGCAAAGCTGACCGTTCCAAGGTACGCAGACTGTCCGTGGCAAGAGCAATGATGATGCTGATCCGCAGACTGAATACAAAATAAATAATAGAGCAAAAAATTGCCACAAGTATAATTTTTTGGGGGAAGGAAAACTTTTTGAAAAAAGCTTTCCTTCCCCCCAAGATTT
>JAFUKI010000010.1 GCA_017467815.1 Clostridia bacterium | reverse complement strand
TGATATAAGACAGCTAAAGCTTGTTAAGGTGCTTGACAACGGCGTTTATAAATATGTTGCGCCCAAGAGCGAGATTGATAGTTCAGGTACATATAATCACGCCCTGTTTTCTGCAATCACCGATATTAAGTATGCCTTGAATAATGTAGTTATTAAGACAAATCCCGGACTTGCCCAGGCGGTTGCTGCCGGAATTGACACAATGCACGATGCAGATATTCTTGGCTGTGTTGCGGGGGATGACTGTATAATCATTGTAACCAGAGATCCGGAATCGGCTGTGGATATTGCCAGCAGAATCCGCAAACTGATCAATTCCTGAAAAACTGCATCATAAGAAAGGAGAGAGAACGTGATAAAAAATCTCTCTATTGAAAATGTTGCTGTAGCGAAACAGATTGATATAGATTTCTGCGATGGGTATACTGTGATTACCGGTGAGACCGGCGCAGGGAAGTCTATTTTGATTGATTGTCTCGGATTGCTCTGCGGAGATAAAGCCGGACGTGACATGGTACGCACAGGCGAAAGCAGTGCTTCGGTTGTCGGGATCTTTGAAGGTCTCGAATCCGTTTCGGATAAACTGGCTGAACTGAACATATATCCGGATGAAAACGGAGAACTGGAAATCATCCGAACCATTTCTGCGGAAGGAAAATCGTCCGTTAAAGTTAACCGTAAAGCCTGCCCGCTTTCCGTTCTGAGAGAAGCGGGACAATATCTGATCCATATCCAGACGCAGAGTGAGCGATATGCTCTGACAGCAAAGAATACGTATATCAATATTCTGGACGATTATGCAGATGTAAGTGCTCCACTCGACGAATACCGACAGGTTTATGAAGTTTATAAAGCAAAGCTCCGCGAGATAGATGAACTTACCCAGTCTTTGCGTGACAGAAATATGTTCCTCGATATTTTAAAATATCAGGTACAGGAAATTGATCAGGCTAAACTTGGGGCAGACGACGAAGAAGAAAAGCTGATGCGGCTTCGTACCAAATGCAAAAATGCGGAACGCATCCGTAAATATACCAATTTCATACACCGCGCCTTGCTGCAGAGCGAAAAGGGGAATTCCGTTTCCGATCTGCTGGAAAAGGCAGAAAGCGCCATAATACAGCTTAGTGATGTCCTGGAAGGTGCGGACTCTCTGGCAAAATCCCTTGAAGATTACCGTTATGAGATTATAAACATCGCAGAAACCGTGGAGAACTCTCTGCATAATGATGAAGTGGAGAATCCGGAAAAGCAGCTTACAATAATCGAAACCAAACTGTTCAATATAGACCGGTTAAAAAAGAAATACGGTTCTACCATCCGGGAAATCAAGGAGTTCCGGGAGAATGCAGCTCAGAAAATCAAGGAATTGGAATCCGGTGATGTTCGTCTGGAAGAGCTTGAAAAAGAAAGGGATGTTCTGTACAGCAAATGTTCCGCCTGTGCGGAAAAACTCCATGAAATTCGTGTTTCAGCAGCCAGGAAACTGGAAAGCGGTGTCTTAGAAGATCTTTCTTTCCTGGAAATGCCGAAAGTGCGTTTTTCCATCATGGTCAGCAAGCGTCCTGATTCGGATGATCAGTTCCTGCCAACCGGTTATGATGACGTGGATTTTTTACTCTCCGTGAATCCAGGTGAGGCACTGCAGTCCCTTGGTAAAGTTGCATCCGGCGGTGAAATTTCCCGTGTTATGCTTGCTATAAAAGCATCCGTAAACGAAAAAAACTCTGCCGGCACCATTGTTTTCGACGAGATCGATACCGGCGTTTCTGGAAGTACATCAGAACGCATCGGAATTATGCTCAAGAAACTTACAGCTCATTCTCAGGTCATTGCCGTTACCCACTCTCCGCAGGTTGCCGCTCTTGCAGATTCCCATTTGCTTATCAGCAAATCCATAGACGGTGCACGTGCAGAAAGTATGGTACAAAAGCTGACCGAAACAGAAAGAGTGAAAGAAATCGCAAGAATCATCGGCGGTATTTCCGTAACAGAAAAACAGATGGCCGCCGCTAAAGAAATGCTTTCAAAAAATTACTAATGATAAAAAAACAACAGGAGATAAAAAAATGACAATTTTTGACGAACTGAAAGCCCGCGGTCTGATTGCACAGATGACCAACGAAGAAGAGATTAAGGATCTTATCAATAACGGTAAAGCAACATTCTATATTGGTTTTGACTGTACCGCTGACAGCCTGACTGCCGGACATTTTATGGCACTTACTCTCATGAAGCGTCTGCAGATGGCAGGGAACAAGCCCATCGCTCTGATCGGAGGAGGTACTACCATGATCGGTGACCCTTCCGGCAGAACCGATATGCGTAAAATGCTGACCAAGGAAGATATCGACCATAATGCAGCCTGCTTTAAGCGTCAGATGGAACAGTTCATTGATTTCTCTGAAGGCAAAGCTATGATGATCAATAATGCTGACTGGCTTCTGAATCTGAACTATGTGGAAATGCTCCGTGACGTTGGAGCCTGCTTCTCTGTAAACAATATGCTTCGTGCTGAATGTTACAAGCAGAGAATGGAAAAGGGTCTGTCCTTCCTGGAATTCAACTACATGATCATGCAGTCCTACGACTTCTACTACCTGTTCCAGAAATACGACTGTAATCTCCAGTTCGGCGGTGACGATCAGTGGTCCAATATGTTGGGCGGTACCGAACTGATCCGCAGAAAGCTGGGCAAGGACGCCAATGCCATGACCATCACCCTTCTGACTGACTCCCAGGGAAAAAAGATGGGTAAGACCGCCGGTAATGCGGTATGGCTGGATCCCAACAAGACCTCTCCTTTTGATTTCTACCAGTACTGGCGTAATGTTGCCGACGCCGACGTTCTCAAGTGCATCCGTATGTTGACATTCCTGCCCCTGGAGCAGATCGATGAAATGGATACCTGGGAAGGCAGTCAGTTGAATACAGCCAAGGAAATTCTGGCATACGAACTGACCAAACTGGTACATGGAGAAGAAGAAGCTGTAAAAGCACAGAATGCCGCAAAAGCTCTGTTCTCTAAGGGCGGTGCAGCAGCTGCTGATATGCCTACCACCGTATTGACCGATGAAGACTTTTCTGACGGCAAGATTTCCGTCATTGATATGCTTCTCAAAGCACAGCTGTGTGCGTCCAAGAGTGAGGCAAGACGTCTGATCCAGCAGGGCGGCGTGTTCTGCGGTGACGAAAAGGTCGCTGCCTTTGATGCTGTTATTGACAGTTCCGCTTTCGACGGTGAAGGTCTGATTGTTAAGAAGGGTAAGAAAACTTACCACAAGTTCATAAAGTAATTTTTATAACAGACATTCTCAAGTATGCGCTGCAGAAATATGGGAAATTCCCGCATGTCTGCAGCGTATACTGTGAGCATAGGTTAATAAAATTATATCAGAGGAGAAATTATGATCACTTGGTACGATATATGTAAAAAAATCGACCAATACAACGGTAACTTATCCGACGGAAAGAAAAAAATCGAGTATAAAACCAATGAACCCATGAGCCGCCATACCACTTTCCGGATTGGCGGTTCAGCCGCGTTGTACACAAATTGCTTTGATGTATCCGCGTTGCAATGGCTGATACACGTCTTTAAAGAAGAAGGGGTAAAGTGTTTTATTCTCGGCAACGGCAGCAATGTTCTTTTTCCGGACGCTGGATATGACGGAGCCGTTATTGATATGACTTCATTGCACCAAGTAAAACGAGATGGTACAATTTTATACTGTGAAGCCGGCTGTTCTCTGACTGCATTGGCCAGATTTGCACTGGAATGTGGTCTGACCGGTTTGGAATTTGCCTATGGCATCCCCGGTACCTGTGGGGGCGGTATGTTCATGAATGCAGGTGCATACGATGGCGAAATGTCCTTCGTGGTGAAAGAAAGTACGTATATTGATTCTGTTACGGGGGAAATGCATACTCTCCGAGGTAAGGAACACGAATTTTCCTACAGACACAGCATTTATCATGATCATCCGGAATGGATTATCGTATCCGCTGTTTTCTCTCTTGCTGAAGGAAGTAAAGAAGAAATATCCGCAAAAATGGAAGATTTTCTGTCCCGCAGGAAAAGCAAACAACCTCTGGAATATCCCAATGCCGGCAGTGTGTTCAAGCGCTATCCCGGCAGATATACAGCGAAGATGATTGATGAAGCTGGACTGAAAGGATACCGGATTGGCGACGCACAGGTTTCCGAAAAGCACGCCGGTTTTATCGTAAACAGGGGAAATGCGACCTGTGCAGACGTAGTTGCGCTGATTGAGTACATCAAGGGCGTGATTTCAGAAAAATACGGCATTCAGATTGAATGTGAAATCATTCAGGTAAAGTAACATATGGGTGAATCGTTTAATCAGAAATTGAAAGAATCCCTTCTGGAATTACCGGTACGCAAGAAATGCTGCCGTTTTACGGTTGATGCAGCCGCTGAAATCCCCAAAGAAGGTATTCCAACTGCACAAAAAATTACAGAAGTTCATTTACAGTGCCGGTGCGAGGGCTGTCTTGTCTGTCTGGTTCGTGAATTATTCATGCGGTTTGGAACAGTAACAGACCCAATGAAACGATATCATCTCGATTTCTGTTTCCACACTGCTGAGGAACGTGATGCGGTATCTGCCGTTCTGGAATCTGCCGGTTTCTTTCTGCAGCCGTCGGAACGCCGCGGAAAACCGATCCTGTATTATAAGAAAAGCGACGATATCGAAGATTTTCTGGCTTATATCGGTGCATCCGCTGCAGCCTTTGACATGATGAATGCCCGAATCGTCAAAGATTTCCGTAATTCAGTGAATCGTCAGGTCAACTGTGATACTGCCAATATCGGCAAACAGCTGGAAGCTTCACAGAAATACATTGAAGCCATTCATGCCTTGAATCAGACCGGACATATGCATAAACTGCCCGAAATGCTGCAGAAAACGGCACAACTGCGGGTGGAAAACAGCCAGCTGTCTCTTGCGGAGCTGGGGCACATCTGTGAACCGCAGGTATCCAAATCCGGCATGAAGCATCGTATGGAAAAAATATATGAGTATTATTGTAATCTTTGTCTGACTGAACAGCCAGAAAAGGAATAAAGTATGGAAAAAGGTGAATGTATGGGAGATTTTGTGCATCTGCATCTTCATAGTGAATACAGTCTTCTTGACGGTGCCTGCCGAATTCGTGACATTCCTGCAAAAGCCAAAGAAATGGGACACACGGCAGTAGCAATAACCGATCATGGTGCTATGTATGGCGTAGTTTCCTTCTACAAGGCTTGTATGGAAGAAGGCATAAAACCGATCATCGGCTGTGAGGCTTATGTTGCCAAGCGTACCATGGCGGACAAAGAACGGGCATATGATGCAAAAAGTTACCACCTTGTACTTCTTGTAAAAAATGAAATCGGGTATCAGAATCTGATCTACCTGGTATCCAAGGCGTTCACCGAAGGTTTTTATTCAAAACCACGTATTGATCTTGACCTGCTTGAAAAACATCATGAAGGACTTATTGCATTATCAGCCTGTCTCGCCGGTTATATTCCCCAGGCAATTCTGGCAGGCGAATATGACAACGCTGAAAAACACGCATTGTCCATGGAAAAATTGTTCGGGAAAGGGAACTATTATCTGGAAGTACAGCACCACGGTCTGAACGATGACGCTGTTGTATGTGAAGGTATACGAAATCTTTCGCACAAAACCGGCATTCCCATGGTTGCTACCAATGATGTTCATTATCTTGACAAAAAAGATGCGGATCATCAGGCGATTCTGATGTGCGTGCAGACCAACACAGTCATTACAGACGGTAAGCCGATTGGTTTCGAGACGGACGAATTCTATTATAAAAGCACCGCTGAAATGGAAGCGCTGTTCGCAGATTATGAAGATGCAATCACCAATACCGTGAAAATCGCCGATATGTGCGATTATAACTTCCGATTCGGGGAAACAAAACTCCCGCGTTTCCGTCCTGAAAATGGCATGGAACCCATGGTATATCTCCGTTCTCTTGCTGAAGCGGGATTGGAAGAAAAAATCCGGAGCGGTAATGTGATTCCGGATGAAACATATACCAAAGAAGTATATGAACAGAGAATTGAATATGAATTATCCGTCATCGGTCAGATGGGTTATGCCGAATATTATCTGATTGTATGGGATTTCGTCCATCATGCTAAGGAGACCGGCATACCCGTCGGTCCCGGCAGAGGGTCGGGTGCCGGAAGTCTGGTTGCCTATCTTATCGGCATAACGGATATTGATTCCATCCGGTTCAATCTTTTGTTTGAGCGTTTTCTGAATCCGGAACGTGTCAGTATGCCCGACTTCGATATTGATTTCTGTTACGACCGCCGTGATGAAGCAATAGCCTATGTCCGTGAAAAATACGGAACTGATCACACGGCGCAGATTATCACCTTCGGAACCCTTGCCGCCCGTGCTGCAGTCCGCGATGTGGGCAGAGCCTTAGGTATGTCGGTTTCAGAAGTGGACGTTGTCGCAAAAAAAATTCCCCAGGAAATGGGCATCACTTTACAAAAAGCACGTTCCAACAATCGTGAACTGCAGGAACTGTATGAAAACGATGAAAAAATAAGACGTCTGCTGGACACTTCCGAAGCACTGGAAGGTATGCCGAGACACGCCTCCACCCATGCAGCTGGTGTAGTCATTACGGAATTACCCATTACTTCCTATGTGCCGGTAGCTGTTAACGGAAATACGATTGTCACACAGTTTGACATGGATACCATAGCGGAACTGGGACTGCTGAAATTTGATTTTCTTGCTTTGCGGTATCTTACAATCATAGAAAACGCTGTTCGGCAGATCAAGGAAAACGATCCGAATTTTGATCTGAGCAAAGTGGATATTGAGGATGCTGCCACCTATGACACGATCTGTGCCGGTAAGACGGACGGTGTGTTTCAGCTGGAATCGGACGGAATGCGTCAGATGCTCATGCAGCTTTGTCCCAAAGGACTGAACGATATCATCGCGGCAATCGCACTCTATCGTCCCGGTCCCATGGATTCCATCCCGAAATACATTGAGGCAAGACACAATCCGGATCATATAGAATACTGTACGCCGAAACTCGCACCTATTCTGGATGTCACATACGGCTGTATTGTATATCAGGAACAGGTAATGCAGATTTTCCGGGAAATCGCCGGCTATTCCTTCGGTCATGCCGATGTGGTGCGACGTGCAATTTCCAAGAAGAAACAAGGCGTTCTGGAAAAGGAAAAAGAAGCATTTCTCAACGGTGCACAGAGAAATGGTGTAAATCTGGCAGATGCAGAGGCATTATTTGATGATATTGTAAGTTTTGCCAATTACGCTTTCAACAAAAGCCATGCAGCGGCTTACGGTGTCATCTCCTTCCGGACAGCTTACCTGAAAACCCATTATCCAAAGGAATATACCAGTGCTTTGCTGTCCTCTGTATTGTCCTCCACCGGAAAATTAACGGAATATATAACCGACTGCATCAAGCGCGGTATACCTGTTCTGCCCCCGGACATCAATAAGAGCCACGCCGATTTCCATGTTGAAGGAAATAACATTCGTTTCGGACTTCTTGCTGTAAAAAGCGTTGGCTTACCGAGTATCACCAGTGTGATCGCAGAACGGGAAGCTGGCGGACCATTCACTGATTTTGCCGATTTCATTGATCGTATGAACAAAATGGACATACACAAACGGCAGCTGGAAGCCCTGATCAAATCCGGTGCTTTCGACAGTCTCGGTACAAAGCGCAGTCAGCTTCTTGCTGTGTATGAGACACTTCTGGACAAGCGTTCTTCCGTTCAGAAAAAGGATCTTGGACAGATCGGAATGTTTGATGCCGGAATCCCCATGGATATTCCTCAGGCACCGGCAATCGAATATCCGAATATCCCGGAATTCACTGCAAGAGAGAAACTGTCCTTAGAAAAGGAAAGTTGTGGTTTCTATCTGTCCGGTCACATTTTGGATGATTACACCAACCATTTGTCCGAAATCAGTGCTGATTCGGTAGCGGAAATCATGGCTGCTTTTACCGAAGATGAACAGGGAAGTGACCGATATTTCGACAAGACCAACGTCATTATAGCCGGTGCAGTGACCAAGCGTGTCAATAAAGCAGCAAAGAACGGCGATCCTATGGCGTTTGTTACCATAGAAGACCGCAGCGGAGAAATCGAAGTTGTCTGTTTCCCGAAAAAACTGGCGCATTACAGCCATCTCTTAAGTTATGATTCCGTTGTCTGCATCAAGGGAACGCTCAGCGCACGGGGCGGTGATGAAGAAATCAAGGTTCTGTTGAATCAGGCAATTCAGATTTTGGATAATGCAAACTATACATCTTCCCGGAATGAACCGGACAAGACAGAAACGGAAGTACCAATGCCCCCGGTACCGCCCCAGGAAGATATACCGCCTGCCGCGGAAGAGATGAACTATACATTCCGCCAGACCTCCCGCGTATATCTGCGTGTGGCGAACAAAGAATGTGAAGCTTACCGTCGCTCAAAAGCACTTCTGACGATTTTTCCGGGAAATGTCTCCGTCATATATTACTATAGAGATACAGGTGAATATGACAAAACTGAAATCCTGCGTACTTCCGCAACTCCTTTGGTGATAGAGGAACTGCAGGAAATCTGCGGTCCTGAAAATGTGGTACAGAAATAAAATTTTCTGTAAAATTCACCGCATATATAGGGATTTCTAAAACTGTGTTAATATCAAATTCAAAATTTAGGGGTATAATGTTATCAAATTGGAATATTCAGGTATTCCATAAACAATGAGTAATCTTGAAAAGGTAGTTCAGATGGCTGATTTTTCAAACAAACCTTCCGGCTACGGACGCGAAGAAGTAAACTGGGGACTAGAAGTTCTCCATGTATTTGCGTTAATTGGGAAGAGAATCTTAAAGTTTTTATCTTATATCATAAACATTTTGCTGACAGTACTTTTGATCGGACTGATCACAGGCATCATTGTCGCTACTGTTTTTGCAATCTATATCAATAATTATCTCGATCTCACCATTGATCCCTCTCTTTTGTCTCTCGCCGGCGGCGGAACCACCACCACCAGATTTTATACCATGCAATTCGAATCCGAAGAAGACAGAATCAACCGCAACGGAACGGCAGTTGAGTGGGAAGAGGAGAGAATTTACGGTACGGAAAACAGTATTTATGTTCCGTACAGCCAAATGCCTAAGGATCTGATCGATGCATTTACCGCCATTGAAGATCACCGCTTCTGGCAGCATAACGGTGTTGACTGGATCACCACCAGTAAAGCTATTTTCTATTACCTGACCGGTAACTCCATTGCAGGAGGTTCCACAATCACCCAGCAGTTGGTCAAAAACCTGACCGGTGACGATGATTTCACCATCCAGCGAAAGGTTGAGGAAATCTTCCGGGCTTTGAATCTTGAAAAAGAATTGAGTAAGGAAGAAATAATCGAAAAGTATTTGAACATTGTATACCTCGGAAATGGTTGTAAAGGTGTTCAGGCTGCTTCCAACCTCTATTTCGGCAAGGATGTTTCGGAATTAACCTTTGTTCAGTGTGCTTCTCTTGCGGCAATCGTGAAGAATCCCTCTCAATACGAACCCTTGTACCACGAAGAAGACTATGTTCGTGAAAACGGAGAAATCCGTGAAGGGAACCGTACACGCAGGAATGATGTAATTTTCCGTATGTGGGATCTTGAAATGATCACCATGGAGAAACGTGATAAAGAGTACGAATCCGATATCGAAATCACTTACTTCGACAAACAGGAAAACGCCAACACCACCAATGAAGGATTCCACGTGTATTCCTGGTATATCGAATCTGCTATTGATGCGGTTGAAGATGATCTGATGGAAGAATACGGGCTGTCACGTGACTGGGCGAACATTATGGTTCTTTCCAGTGGTTATAAGATCTATCTCCCCATTGATCTGGATGTACAGAGAACGCTTGAGGAAGTATATGTCAATGATGATAAATATTTCCCCTCCTCCGGTTCCGGACTGCAGCCCCAGTCCGCTATGGTTGTTATGGATCCCTACACCGGCGACGTGCTTGGTCTTGTAGGAGGTAGGGGCGAAAAGATACTCAATCTCGGAATTAATCGTGCTTCAAAATCGGTAAGACCACCGGGATCTTCCATTAAGCCTGTAACCGTTTATGCTCCCGCATTGGATGCCGGTCTGATCACATATGGTTCTGTGATCGACGACACGCCGCTGTACTTTGATAATGAAAACCCCGATCCGACGGGAACACCGTATTATGACCCCTATCCTCACAATCTGCCGGATACCTACAAGGGTCTGACAACGATCAACAGTGCTGTTGAACGCTCCGTGAACACAGTGGCATTGAAAGTTCTGGAAAAACTTACCGTAGAACGTTCCTTCGATTTTGCCAAGAACAAACTGCATATTGACAGTCTGGTGGACTCTGTTACGCTCAGCAGCGGCAATGTGCTTACCGACCGTGGACTTGCGGCACTTGGACTTGGTCAGCTGACTTACGGTCTGACAGTTCTTGAACTGACATCCGCATACTGTATGTTCCAGAACAACGGTGTATATAACACACCCAATCTGTATCTGTATGTTATGGATAGTGACGATCAACTCGTTCTGAACAATACCGACGACCCGGAGATCGTCATCAGTGACGAAACCGCATCCATTATGACGGTTATGCTGAATAACGTTGTCAACAATGGTACGGGTAGAAGCATCACTCTCCGTAACACCATTGATGTAGCCGGCAAGACCGGTACCACTACAGCGGACTTTGACCGTTATTTTGTAGGATATACGCCTTACTATGTAGGGGGTGTCTGGACCGGTTACGATATGAACCAGTCCCTGAGCGCATTTGTTCAGAATCCTTCCGTAACCTTGTGGGATACGGTAATGACACTCCTGCACCAGAAATATATTGACGATGCCGCTGCCGGAATTGAAGCACTGAAAACCTTTGAAATGGCGCCCGGCGTTATCAAAACCACATTCTGCAAAGATTCCGGTCTGCTGTGTTCCGATGCCTGTGCCTATGACCCTCGCGGAAGCCGTGCGGAAGTTGGGTATTTCACCAGAGAAACTGCTCCTACTGAATACTGCGATACGCATGTTATTGTCATGCGCGACTCCACTACAAACCTTATCGCTTCGGATGAATGTGATCCTTCCGATCTCATCAAAACGGCATTGATCCGTGTCGAGGACAGAGATTTCCCCAGAGAGATCTATGTGGAGGACGCTCAATATGTCTACCGTGATCTTCCCGACAATATAATGCCGTCCAAGTGGGGTGGGCTTCCTTATTTTTACAATATGCTTGGAGAAGGTCATTTCTGCGGTGGTTCCTATGTAGATACCCCCTCCAATGCATTCTGTTATCTCCATGCGGATTACAGTAAATGGGAAAGCCCCACAGAGGAAACAGAAGTAGATGAAGACGATATCTACGCTGAAGATGATCGTAACGAATTGGAGAATGAAGAAGATTCTGAGACTGAATCGAGCGACGATTCCGAATTCGGCTGGTAATAGTCATAAAAGAAAAAATCACCTCATACATTGCCATGGGGTGATTTTTTGTTCCGCAGATTTCGATCTGAATTGAATATCCTGCAAAGATACATAGGACTACTTGCAGGTATCTCCTTTTTCACAGCATTCGGCGGCGTACTGCTGTGGGTCAATGGTAGTGCTGCTCCTGTTGTGTTCCGTGTAACCAATATACCGACTATTTTACCCGGTATTACAATTTGCTTCCTGCTGTGGCTGCTGATATATGGTCTTGCCGGTCTGAAAATCGGATACTCCCTCATATCAACAGTTATCAATAAATGCGGGTTACTGCAAACGGTAACAAAGGAAATACTTGCGTACATACTGCTGTTGGCATGGTATCCACTTTTCTTTTCAGTAGTTCATGCTTTCTTTGCTGCTGTTGTTTTGTGTACTGCCATAGGCATTCAGTTATGGTCATTCCTGACAGGGCGCAGAGGATATTTTATCTGCCTTCCGATAACCATTCTGCAAATTGTACTCGAAATATACTTTGTTCTGATTACGGTAACGTATATACTTATCAATTAAAAAATAAAAAACTTGCTGAATGCATTTTTGTTTCAGCAAGTTTCTTGTTACCCGCCCTGAGGGATTTGAACCCACGACCATCGGAATCGGAATCCGGTACTCTATCCGGACTGAGCTAAGGACGGAGATTAGATGACTGTATTATTATAACACGAATTGGAAAATTTGTAAAGACCTAAATGGAAAATTCTGTCTGAAAAAGTATCTCATTTTTTCGTCATAAAACTATACCAAAATTTTTACTCCAAAAAAGTTGAAAATTTCTCGGAAAAAAGTATTGACAAATATTCGAATTAGTGGTATACTTATATGGCTGTCAGGAATGCCCCATTAGCTCAGTAGGTAGAGCACTTGACTTTTAATCAAGGTGTCCGGAGTTCGACTCTCCGATGGAGCATGTTGAAGACCGTCTGTAATGGACGGTCTTTTTTTGTACCAACCTAAAAACCAACTGTCCCGGACAGCAGAAATAGAAATTTGTAGATAAAATATTCCAGATCTTGCAACCCAGCTTGACGTTGATGAAGCGGCTAATGTCTCTGTTCCTGCCTCTCCGATAGACTTCCTCGGAAAAGACGCCGATGGATTTTATATCGGTGTTGTACCGGTTAATGTCTGGCTCTCAGAACTGGCGAAAAATTGCTTCTTGCCAAAAATACTGTGGCTGTTATATGAAAACCATCGAAGTAATGTTTCCTGTTGCTGACGATGGTTTTCTTTTTGACGGGAAGTGAACATCGTCTATCCAAAAAAATGAAAAATATTTTTGAAAAAATAATGCAAAATATTGAAATTTATGATATACTATACTCACAAAATTCCAACTGGTGAAAGGTGTGCAATATGAACGAACTGGTACGCGCAGCTGACAGCGTTGAATTGAAAAAATTGTTCCAGAACGGAAACAGGGATTGCAGTCCCTATATCTATATTCCTATTACATCTGAAAATGATCTGGACAAAGAGGGGCGTCTTGAAAAACTCATCCAGGATTACAATAAATCCGGATATGTCGGCGTGATCCCCTTTGCCTACACCAGAAGCGATATTCAGGCTTTATCCCCGGAATACTATTCCGTTTACAATACGATCCATAAAATTACATCTGAGAATAAAATGTATACGGGTTATATTGATGATTCCAATATTATGCGTATTTATTTGGGCAAAGAAGGGAACAACAGCAGCCGCTGTACAATACTTTGTCAGTATGAATCTTCCTGTACATCCGGAGATACCCTGCACAAAAAACTGGATGACAGCGGAACGCTTCTTTCTGTTATGGGTGTAAATGACGACACGCAGGAACTGATGGATCTGCGTCAGTACATAATAGACGGGTACTTAGACTGGACAGTACCGGAAGGGAACTGGAATATTGAGCAGTATGTCTGCAAGGAAGACCCTGAGGCACATATAATCAATCTTCTGGATTATGATATCTGCTTCCGTTATCTCAAAGACACATTCCGTTTCTGGCTGGACAGTCTGCCCAATGATTCCCGTAAGTTTGCAGGTCCTTTCATCTACCGTAATGTAGTTTTCGGCGGCAGCAACAGACGTATGTGGAGCGCTGATTTCAATAAAGTCTTTGAAGAAAAGTATGGTTTCGACCCTGCACCGTACTATCCGCTTCTATTCCGTGATTTTGGTCCCCATTCCAAGCGTTATAAATGCCTTCTCATGTCCTGCCGAACCATCATGCTGCAGGACGGTTATCTGAAAGCCGCTGCGGATATCTGTCATTCTTCTGAAATATTTTGTACCGGCTTCCCGGCTGAATCCAAGGAAACAGCTTGCTCTTGGGTGTTCGGTGACGGTCAGATGCTGCACAAAAATGCATCCGCCCCCGGCGTTTCCATTCCTTTTGCGTACCTGTACGGCCTGAACGGTATTAAGGTTGCTGCCGGTGCTGCCGATGCTTTCGGCAAAGACATTTTATCTGCCGATATTTTCAAGTATTATCTGGAACTGAATAAAGACATCATTTACAGAGAAACTCTGAATTCAATGGTTCGTGGTGTTAATATGCTGTTTACTCACCTTGGTGAAGACCGCACAGACACCAATTCCAAATTCGGCGAACAGGATAAAGAAGCAATATGGGGAGCCATATTCTCGAAGAACAATGACTTGGCCGATTACGCCGGGTTTGTTACAAGAGCGCAAACTATGCTGCGCGGCGGGGAGCATGTTTGTGATGTTGCCATTGTCTATCCCATCCACTCGCTCCATGCTCAGGTATATCTTTATCAGTCACCTGTCTCGGGTTTTGAGTATCCCAGTACGCCTGAAAACGCTGACTATATGGAATTAATGAATAATTTTCTCAACTATGTAGGCGTTGATGCTACATTCTTACACCCAAATGTCATTCGTGACAGGGCCTTTGCGGATAACGGACTGCTGTATATCAACGGCAGTGATAATGAGGTCAAACATAAATTCAAAGTGATTGTTATGCCTTCAATGACCATTATGAGTCTGAAAACAATCCGTATGATCCGTAAATTCTTTGACGCAGGCGGTAAAATTATTGCGACGGATATTCTCCCTTCCGGTGCCTACGAATGCTCTTTGCTGGATGCGGATCTGAACAAGTCATTGAAATCCCTGTCTCCGGAAGATATTGAAATCAAAGAACATATCCGTTACATTTTCGGAGAAGATTGTCTGGACAACCGCAAATATGCCAGATACTATAAAAATACCAATGCCAACGGTGGGGTTGCCTATTTCTTTCCCCCAAACAAGCGTTCTGTTGACGGTACGGAATCTGTATCTGCCAATATTTTGTATCAAGCAGTCGAAAAATTCAACCTTGCGCCAGATGTTTATCTGGATGGTATGCCCAGGGTAGAGTTCAGC
>JAFUKI010000090.1 GCA_017467815.1 Clostridia bacterium | reverse complement strand
TAATGCATTTGTGATTGTATCCTCTAACAGATTGTGATGATAGCTGTAATCGTCATGCAGCCATTCATCGTAAATCTGCTCAAGAATATTCCCTTTGAAATCCAGTATAGTAGCTATCTCAGCACATGAGAAAACATAAGAATCACGCAGTATATCGTAGATCTCATATATACAGGAAATCTTATATGCTTTCTCATAAACCGTTACCGAATCTTCTGCATACATAGCTGCTTTGAATTCTTGATAGTCGTTTTCGACTCGCTGAAATACCCTGTTCAGTTTCTTCATTTTTCGCACTCCACTTTGTTTCTGCGTATAGCCCGGCGAATGATCCCTTCCTGCGTGTATCTCTGGTAGAGGTGCTGCAGTTGATAGTCATACTCCACGGGCTTACACTTACACTGTGACAAGGCTATCGAATACAGTTTGGCACTGAAATCGGGATCAAGCCCGACCACACGGATGGCTTTAATGACGTTATCCCTGTTGTCCACAGCAATAATCGGCACGAGATATCCATGGTTCATCGGATTCTCAATATTGAACTCGGGATAAAGTCCTGCGTGGAATGGCATGTCCAGAATCAGCCGGTTATCAAACACGGCTGTTATGAAGGCTATATTCTCGATCAGACTCAGGTATATATCAAGCTTACCGCTGTTGATAACAGAGATTTCTTCCTCCGTCATATCCATAAAGCAGATATTGATATGCCCCATTCTGCAGATCAACTCAAACCTTCCGACTTCACCGCCGATTTTCTTGTCGAAAACCTGCCCTACATGGTAACTGACAAATTCTTTTTCTACATTCTCTGCCATCCCCACATCCTTTTCTGTGGAACTGAGATAACAGAAAAGATAAAAGTTGTAATCACCAACACCTGTAAAGCAGCGGAGATAGTATGTATACTTCTCGGTTACGATCTTGAAACAATACCATTCTGCATGCCATGGATTCTCCATATGGTTCTCAGGGTAAAGTCTGCATACAGCATCCATAGTGCTCCGGTTTTTCAGTAAAGCACTCTCACTGTTACCGCGAAGCCAACTGATGACCGCATCCAAATCTGCTTTGAATTCGGGAACATTCATTTCCTCATTACACGGAAACCACGTATGCCAGAACTCATCTCCGTCACGACCGAAATCACCGCGAAGATAACCGATTCGTGTTTCGCTGTGCGCGTCATTTTCAGCAGGCGCATAGAGATACGCTTGCTCCTCGGATGATACGTTTTCAAGTTTATATTTCATTGTTCTTATCCTTTCTTTGTGCCGCATAGTCTGCCAACGGGCAATGCCAGCATAACATTCGATCTGCGCCATCAGGACTGCCAAGACACCTGCAGGCTCTGCCGTAATATCCGCAGATCTCGGGTGTTTCATCAGGCTTGTCGCCGCATTCTTTTTCAAATTGCTTCTGTACTTCCTTTGTAATAATCGGGAAGCATGTTTGTTTATCTTGTTTCATAACAATTCCTTTTTTATGTCAAGTTATCGGAATAATATAAGAATGATTATTCCGCAATAATTAACTATTATCAATGAGATTCATGTACCACTGTTCAATCGGCAGTTTCACAAATTCGGGATTAACAGCGTGACTTGCATCTTCAATCGCTTCGTTCATTCCGCACTTATCGCAGACATAGATTGTATCCCGTCTGCTAAGTGCATTGTGTGCCAGTGTTGGATCCATTTCCCCACCACAGCGAGGACAAGGGAGCTGCTTTCCCTCTCTCTGTGCCTGATACCATTTCTCAATTCTTGTTTTCATGTATTCACTCCTGTTCTCTGCATTGTTGAAAATACAGTTCCTTTATTACAGTACGGACAAGGTACTGTGTCCGGTGCTTCATGGTTATGATGTACCTGTTCCTGTGGGATTCGGCACTCCCTGCCGCAGCAAGTAAGATGAACAAGTATGAGTTCAGCATCGTTCTCCAGAATCTCAGGTCGATACTTCATATTGAAGCGTACATAGTCCCACCATGCCTTATTGTCATAAATACGGTAGGTATAAGACTGCATCGCTTCACGAAGAATATCATGCTTAGTCCTTGCTCCTATGTGGTTGTTATCCTTTTCCCATTCAAGAAGCTGCTCAAAAATTTCCTGATCGTGTTCCTGTTCAATCAGTTTCTGGACAAGCGCCATCCAAACAGACTGTTCGATGTCTCCGAGATTTGTCTGCACACCGCTTCTATATTGGCTGGTTTTATTACCCTGGCTATTTTTGGTTACAATCTCCTGGCCTGTACCATAGTGCAGGCGAAGATTGTCTCTTGTGATTTGTTTTGATTCAATCTGTGTTATGCTGTCAATTTTTTCTCTAATAAACCCTCGCATATATTTCTTCCTTTCAGTATAAAGCAAAAATGGGCAGCCGACTCTTCATCGACTACCCATTCCGTCAGGCAATTATGCGCACATCTTCATAAAAGACATCATAACTGCTCTTGCCACGTTTGCTGCAGGCTTCATGGAAACCTGATAAACCGAGTTCTTGGTTTCAAAGCAAACGTATTCCTCGTTTTCCTCTCGGATTGATACCACAGTTGAGGTGCGTATTACATCGCTCTTCCGTGAAATCACCGCTGCACTCCCCACATGAAGCGGATAAAGCAGTTTCCCGCTGATGTGAACCTCTCGTTTCATTTGACTGTTTCACCCTTTCCTGTAATACTGTTCATTGCAAAGTTTCTGCAATACACTGACCTGTCTTTTCAATGCCATACGCTCAATCACACTGATACTTACATACCACACTAGAATAATGAGCAGAGTGGATACCACTGTCAGCACATCATATACAAGCATGATATTGGCAACCAGTAGCATGAGAGCTGTTACCGCAAAAATCAGATAATCAGCAGTTTTGGATCCGGTCATGCCGCGACTCTCCTTTCTTCTCCCCACAGGATGTGGATAATATCGTCCTTACAGTTTGTCAACAGTTCATTGATCTCCCGGAAGGTCAGATGTTCCCGTTTAGCGATCTCATGCATCTTGCATCCTGCTACCTTGAGACAGATAATCTTCATCTCCTTCTTCGGCAGTTTCTCTGCAAGTTCACGAAGCAACAGTCGGGTTTCAAACTCGACCATCTGATCATCTTTACGGCCAAGCGTATCTTCCCACGTCAGATCAGCATCTGCTCCAATGGGTGAAAATAAACTCACCATAGTTGCAGAGCGAACCGGAGCGGCAAGATACCGACAGTAATTGGATACAGAATTCTCCATTCGCTTCCATGCAATCGTGGAGAAAGCATATACACGGAAACGTGTACCGGATACATATTCCTGCACAGCACGCATATAACCGAAAATCACGACATCATAAAAAACATCTTCGGATAATTCTTTTTCCTGCAGAAATGCATACACAAGGTTATGATTCTGCGTGGCAAAAAGCTGTTCTTCTAAAGTCAATGGGCGTAAATTTTCCATAGGCATCTCCTTTTACGCAATATGGGTATCGCCGGTTTTTTACGCCGGCGATACTGAACAATGAACGATTACATAGGCAGTGCATCACGGTCACCGTCGATGACTCCACCATACGGAGATACGATCGGCGATTCGCTTCCCTGCACTACAGTACGGTAAGCGGGAGCACCATCGAAGATAGGTTCCGCTTCCACTACACTGTCTGCAATCATCGGTCGCTGTTCCAGAGACTGCTTCAGCTGCTCACGGAAATTAGCCGCATACGCCTTCATCGGGGGAATCTGTTCTCCAACGAAATCCTGCAGCTTACGGAAGGTCGCCACACTGTAGGTATTGGCACCGTTGTCCACTCTCTTGAGTCCGATCTGCACAACGCTTGCCCAGGTGGGACGTCTGCGGTTGACGAACACATTGTTCATGAATTCATTGAAGTTTGTCAGGCTTGTGGGCGGAAGTGCAAGCTGAATGGGCATATACTCTCCGCTGCGAAGGATGTACAGCTGTCTCATGTTCTTGCACGCCTTACCCTTTGTCGGATTCCCCTTGGAGTCGGTCGCCGTACCGTACTGGTTGAACGGGCAGGCAGCACAAGCACCACCGGGTGTTCCAATACCCTGTTTACCGTCCATAGAAGAACAGAGGGGAGCCGTATTCTCATCATACTCAGAGCCGCCGGACCAATAAGCACTGGCGGCATGGTTGTAGAGAATAACGCCTTCGACATACTTCACATAGTCGGGGTTTTCGGGATCATCACCGGGAATCTCAAACTGAAGCGCACCACCACCGGGAATCTTCACCTTACGGAAGTTGAGACGGATACCGTCAAAATCCTCGCCGATATCTTCGGAGGAGAAGGAATCATCGACCATCTCGGGAAGAATGAACTGCTGTACAGAAGGATCTGCAGGCATCGCCGGATTCATTGCGTTGGGGGTCATTGCGTTAGTGTTAGGGTTCATGTAGTTGTTAGTCATGGTATATAGCTCCTTAAAATAATTTGATTTTGTTTGACCGGGTTATGCTGCTGCCCGGTTCAGTCTGTTCCATGTGTTTGCAGGCATTGTAAGGATATTGTATCCGATGCCCTCAAGGTCGGTTGCACGGTCATAGCTTTCCACGTCCTGACTGAATCTCGTCACAGCGTTGGACAGGCCGTACAGTGTCAGATTGCCGTCTTCGATAAGATGCTGCAGAACGCCGGGTTCTTCCGATTCGGTAATGCCGAACTCGCGGCTGGCGAGCTTGACAAGTCCAGGTACATCGGCTGTGTTCATCTGGGCGGTTGACGCTTCCTGCATCATCCCGACAACACGGGCAAACTGCGCTTCATCGACTGCGGCTCTGACAGTATCCTGAATCTTCAAGAGAAAAGCACGATAATCTGCCTCTAAGGTTTTTGGCGTATACAATTGGAAGTTTTCATCCGAATTGTTAGCACGGCCGATGTGATTTCGTTTGGTGGCTGCATCATTGACAATCATACCGTTACTGCATACCAGACGGTAAACAAGCGGCTGTACCGTAACAGAACCAAGTCCAACCTCGCTGTTGCTGATGATCAGACCGGACTGAACGATATCTCCAGGTGTTACCTCTGCCTGCAGACGGGGATTGACTACCTTGATGTAAAGTCGTCCCTCCGTGATCTGACAGCTCTCAAACTGTGCATCCGGCATTTCACCGAGAATCGGCAGAACTGCGTTAGCGATCTCATAATGATCAAAACGCTGATACCGATTACTGAGATAAGCTCGTGCTCTGCCATCCATTACACGCAACATACGAGTTGACGGATTGGATTCCATCCAACTGTTTACATTGACACATAACAGTTCAGGCTTCTCAGCAAGCATCTTGGCGTAATACTTTGCAGGAATGGAAAGATGCGTACCGATCTGTCGGTGAGCGATCTCACCAATGTCCAACGGTTCAATTCGGTCATTCTTGTCTTCATCAAGAACACGAAGTACAACATCATCACCGTTGGGTTCCATCACTAATGCCGGTGTATCAACCAGATAATCCTCTTTGGCATCTTTCTGGCGAAGGATTTCAGCTGCCAATGCTTCAAGTGTCAGTCCTGGTTTCATTGTTCATTCCATCCTTTCACCATGTCACTACGATTCCATCGTCTTTTACTTCTCCGGCTACACCGGCACGTTCAAAGACATTCACAAGACGATTCCAGTACACCTTTTCCGGCACACTATGGAAATATCGTTTTGTGATCTCTCGGCTTCCCTGCATGATCGTAACATCACCGTTCTCACGGATCGTCAGACTGTGATGACCGTAACCGCTGAGATCATTGATGAGCTTACTCAACACATCTTTTCCCTGCTGTTCAAACCACACCTGCGGATCTACCGTATTCTGCGGAGGTACCGGAGGCTTGGGTTTGTCAGCATCGGTATCGGGTTCATCGACCTCTGCATTCAGCGAAACAACTTTCAGAAGCGAGCATGTCATATTGGCATTGCGGTCAAAGGTGACTTCACCGTAATTGTAGTCGTCAATATCGAACACCTGAATTCTGCCCTTACCGCCGTTAATGACGATGTTTTCAGGATTATCCTCGCACCATGCCCATGTAGCGTCAGGATAGGAGGATTTCAGAAAGCTGGTAATTCGGTAATTGACATGGCGCAGAAGAACGGAACAAACAGGATCATCAACAGGTGACACATAATCACGCTGTTCCTTTTCCATTCGCTTCTGTTCTTTCTGCAGTTCTCTGCGGTAATGGCACTCCTTGAGATACGGGAGCAGATGCTTGATACTTGCCCAGATTCCCCATACGGTGAATGCAGCGACATAAAGCCAGAACTGCAGGTCTCCACGTACGAATGCCATTATAACGAGGACGGCAACAATAAGTACCGCCACCGTATTCCAGAGATTTTTCTTGTGTTTCATTTGTTGATTTCACTCCTTCATAAAATTTTTGTGGAAAATAAAAAAAGAGGAACCACTTGTCTTTCCTGTTGAAAAACACAAATGGTTCCTCTTTGGCGCCGAAATCTTATTCCGGCAAGGGTTCTCTTTCTCCATCGATGACCGGTGCGCAGGTATTTACCTTACCAATCACTTCATGGAAGATTTGTTTGGGTGCGTCTGACGCAAAGCCCCAGGTCTTCAGATAGACTTTCAATCGTTTATCACGGGTTCTGCCGCTTTCGTGAGTAAACTCCTCCAGCTCCAGATTTCCGGTGATCCAGATTGATATGCCCTCTCGCACACCGTCGCATATGAGTTGTTCCGCATCACTGCCGAATGCCCAAATCTGCAAGGTCTGCTTTCTTCTGCTGTCCCGACCGCCGATGTTCTCCGCAATGTCGAAACACACATAAGCTTCCTTTCTGCTGCTTTGCCTCAGTTTGAGATCAGCGGTAACTTTGCCGATCGCATAAACCTGCGCCATAACTCTCCTTTCTGCCCGAAGGCTTTAATATCTATATAAAAAAAGTGCCGTCTAACAGTCCGCCGCTCAAAAATGGGCAGACTTATAGCAGGCACTTGAATACAAACTTAACAAGATGTGCAATGCAGACACAGTATCTGCGGTATCCCGAATGGGAAGGGCACAAAAATCATTTACGATGTTATTCTATCACAACATCTTGAGCCTGTCAAGTGGTATTCGACAATATACAGATATTTACCCAATCTTTACTCAGATTCTATCAAAAACGATTTGTTTCCGCAGATACAGGTTTGAAATATCGGTCAATACCGATCTGCACACAGGGGACAAACGCATCTCATCTGCAATATTTTCGCTGGTCGTGTAATCATCCTGATACAGTTTTTCTACGACCTCATCCTCATTCTGTAAGTCCATGACATTCCGGTCAAAACACCAAACCGTTTCCGCTGTTGTAAGCTTGACCTTGTGGATCAGCTTCATGATCTTCTTTTCACCGTCAGATCGTCTGTCACGATTGAATACTTGCAGGGCTGTTTTCACCGGAAGTCCATCACTGAACACCATACGCAAGAAAGATACCACATCC
>JAFUKI010000089.1 GCA_017467815.1 Clostridia bacterium | reverse complement strand
CCCTTTTTTTAAAGTTTTTTGAAAAGAGGGTGGGGTGCAGGGGAGGGAGAAATACTTTTTCGCAAAAAGTGTTTCTCCCTCCCCTGCAAAAAAAAAGAAAAAAACACCCCCAAGGAGAAATTATGCCTATTAAGATTCCGACCGGTTTGCCTGCCGGTGATATATTGCAGGCGGAGAATATATTTGTTATGGACGAGCTGCGGGCTACGGCGCAGGATATACGTCCTCTTAAGCTGGCGATACTGAATCTGATGCCTACCAAGATCGTGACGGAGACACAGATTATTCGGCTGCTGTCCAATACGCCGCTGCAGATCGAACTGACTTTGCTGAAGACAGCCACCCATGCTTCCGCCAACACTTCCGCGGAGCATATGGAGGCTTTTTACCGCACCTTTGACGATGTGCGGGATGAAAAGTTTGACGGACTGATCATTACCGGCGCGCCTGTGGAAAACCTTGACTTTACCCAGGTGGATTACTGGGACGAACTGTGCGATATCATGCGCTGGTCCAAAACCAATGTGTTCTCCACCCTCCACATCTGCTGGGCGGCACAGGCAGGACTCTGGTTCCACTACGGCATCCCGAAATATTCTCTGCCGGAGAAAATGTTCGGCGTGTTTGAGCATGAAAACCTTGCCCCCGAACATCCCCTGCTGCGCGGCTTTGACGAAACCTTCCGCGCTCCCCATTCCCGTCATACGGAAGTCCGCAGGGAAGATATCGAAAAATGCCCGAAGGTGGAGATCCTCTCCGAATCGGAAGAAGCCGGGGTGTACATCGTAGCCTCCCGGAAGCGCAGACTGTTCTTTGTTACCGGTCACAGCGAATACGACGCCGGTACCTTGAATGCCGAATACACCAGAGACGTGAACAAAGGCATGGATATCGCAGTACCGAAGCATTATTTCAAGGACGACGACCCCTCCAATCCCCCGAAAAATACCTGGAGAGGTCACGCGCACCTGCTGTTCTCCAACTGGCTGAACTATTTTGTGTATCAGGCAACACCTTACGACATCACAAACGCAAGTCTTATTTCCGAAGAATAAAGGGACTTACGGGATTTTTTACGAAAAATACATCCGTATAAGTGAGGTTTCACTATGACTATCGAGCTTCCGGGCGTGTCCGAAAGACGCCGTGTGCATATTGTCAACCCCTGCGCCGGGGACGGCAAATATCTGGAAACCATTACCGCCAATGTGAAAAACACAGGCGAGGAAATGATCGTCACCAGGGAAAAGGGTGAGGCGGAAATCCTCTGCCGGGACATCGCTTCCCAAGACCCCGCGGTGCATCTGATGATCTACGGGGGAGACGGAACGGTACATGAGGCTGTCAACGGAATCATGACTTCCGGTAAGGCGGATACGGTTCTGTTTTCCGTGGTTTCGGCAGGCAGCGGCAACGATTTCTCCGCTTATGCCAACCGTGCCGCCGGCTTCAGTCCCGCGGATATCCACAGACTGGACGTGATCCGCACAAGCACCGGACGGTACTACATCAACGGACTGAATATGGGATTTGATGCCCAGGTGGTGCAGGCAGCGGATGTATACAAACATAAAAAGGGACTCAGAAGCGGCATGGCGTATATTGCCGGGGTTGTGAAAGTGCTGGTGACGAAACCCGTTTTTCCGGCGGAGATCGTTCTGGAAGGCGTCAGAGATTTCGCGGACGGAAAAGGAAAGAACGGCACGGTCAGCGCATCGGATACGTATCTGTTATGCGACTGCGCCAACGGTCCTTTCTGCGGCGGCGGCTTCAAAGGTGCGCCTTTGTGTGATATGAAAGACGGATATATGGATGTACTGCTGGTGAAGGAAGTCACCCGGCGGAAGTTTATTTCCCTGGTCAAGGATTACCACGACGGTACCTACATTCTCCCCGACGGCACCATGGATCCGCGGTTTGACCCCTATCTGGATTATTTCCAGTGTAAGAAGATCACCATCAAAGCGGACACGCCCTATTGTCTGGATGGGGAAGTACAGAACGGCGGCGAAGTCACTGCAGAAATATGCCATCAGGCAATCGGATACGCGGCTCTTTAATGTGATGGAGATGGGAGAAATACACTGAAAATAAAACCAAACCTAACAAAACTCCACTGGTGAAAAACAACCTCTCCCCAATCGCCTAACTGTGTAAGCCTTCTCCAAGAGGCATACCTGCCTCAGGGGATGGTGGCAGCCTTTAGGCTGACGGATGAGGTGTCACACTGACGATTTGATATTTTATATGGGTGTAAATCTAAACTGCAAACTACAAAATCAAGAAATCATAAAACCCACGTTACTCCTCATCCACCGCTACGCGGTCCCCCTTCTCCCACAGGAGAAGGCTACACAGTTTGGGCGATTGGCGGGAGTTGGGCTTGATTTTTTGAGTTTGGTGTGATTTTTGGTACTTGGTGTGATTTTTATATTTTCCCTATTTCCCAAAAACTTCATAAAAGCAAATATTTATATTCCTATAGCTTATTCGGAGATCTGTTATGAAAAACCTTGCTTATTATAATGGAAAAATCAGCGAAATTGAAGAGATGATGATCCCGTTCAATGACCGGTCTTCTTATTTCGGGGATGGATGCTACGACGCAACCTATACCCGGAATCATGTGGTGCATGACCTGGAACCCCATATGGATCGGTTCTATCGCTCTGCGGCACTGCTGGATATTCCCGTACCCATGGAAAAAGCGGAACTCATGTCGCTCATCCGTGACCTTGTCCGTAAAGTGGATGACGGGGAACAGTTCGTGTACTGGCAGCTGTCCCGCGGTACGGCTCTGCGCGGTCATGCTTATGGGGATAAGACCCTTACCCCCAACCTGTCCATTACCCTGAAACCTTGCAAAACCGAGGATACCTATATCCCCATCGGCGCCATTACCGTGGAGGATACCCGGTTCTACCACTGCAATATCAAAACCCTGAACCTGCTGCCCAATGTGCTGGCGGCGGAAAAGGCAAGAGCTGCCGGATGCGGCGAGGCGATCCTCTACCGGATCATGGACGGTAAGACCAGAGTAACCGAGTGCGCACACAGCAATATCCATATCCTGAAGGACGGCGTGTTCCGGACAGCACCGCTGGATAACCTGATCCTGCCGGGTATCGCCAGAGCCAACCTGATCCGTGCCTGCGGAGAACTGGGGATTCCGGTAAAGGAAGAAGCCTTCAGCCTGGAAGAAATGATGGATGCAGATGAAGTTATCCATAGCTCCTGCGGCAGTTTCTGCGTACCGATTGATGTGATCGACGGCGAAAACGTGGGCGGACGGGACGCGGGAACCCTGAAAAAACTGCAGGATCATCTTGTGGCAGAATTTACCGCGGCAACGGAAGTATAACGGGGACGAAAACAGCATATTCTAAAACAGGCTGAAAGTTCCTATTGACAAAACGGGTTGAACAGTGTACAATAGTAGTGACAGAACAGAACGCTGTTTACAAAAATACATATAGAGAATAGAATGACGGAGGTTCCCATGGATAAGGAACAGGTATTTGATAACGAAAACGAAGAATATGATCCTGAGATCTACACACTGACCGACGAAGAAGGCAACGAACTGCATTTCTCTCTGCTCGGCACACTGGAACACGAAGGCGGCGTATACAAGGCGCTGATTCCGGTTGACGAAGAAGGCAACGAAGAAAGCGACGAATACGTAATCCTGAAGTGCGGTGTAGACGACGATGGCGAAGAAGTACTGGAAACCATCGAAGACGACGATGAATTCGAAAGAATCGCCGACATCTTCGACGACGAATTCGCCGACATTTTCTACGACGAAGACTAATCAAAAACACCACTGAAATTACCTCATATGAGGTAATTTTGGCTTAAACCCACTTCCCCCATTTTTTGACAAAAAACAATCCCCACCCTTCACCAAAACCAAAAACCAGTCCATTTATCTGAAGTTTTTTGAAGAGGAGGGGGTGCAGGGGGAGGAGAAACTTTT
>JAFUKI010000088.1 GCA_017467815.1 Clostridia bacterium | reverse complement strand
AATTTTTTCTTTGTCTGCTGCGATGCAAATTTTGAGGGCTGGCGATTGCTTTCGTCAGCCCTCTGTGCATAAATATTATTTCAGTTTCCCAATTTTCACCGTATTCGCAATCGCGATCAGTGTGGTTTCCGCATCAAGCACCTGCTCGGGATCGATATTTACGTTGACCTTCCCGTTCTTTTTGATGGCAACAATGTTGAGTCCATATTTCTTACGCAGGTTCAGCTCGATCAAATTTTTTCCTATCCACTTGTCCTTCACGTCGATCTCGAACATAGACACGTCCTTAGACAGAGAGATCATATCAATAAGACCTGAGCTTAACAGGTTTCTGGCAAGTCGGATACCTGATTCGTTTTCCGGAAATATGACCTGATCCGCACCGACGCGGAGCAGTATCTTTTGGTGCATTTCATTGGCGCATTTTGCGATCACGGTCTTAACTCCCGCCTCCTTGCAAAGTGTGACAGCCATAACACTTGCTTCAAGATTGCTTGCCATACATACGATGACCGTATCAATGCTTTCAATGCCAAGGCGTGAGATGACCTCGGCATCGGTCACATCAGCGCACTTGCATACGGGCAGATATGCTGCTGCGTCGTTGACGATCTTTTGATCGATGTCGACCGCTATGATTTCCATACCGTTCTCCACAAGTTCACGAGCCACAGCTGTACCGTATCTTCCAAGCCCAAAGACTGCATATGTCCTTTTCGTTTTCATTGAATTGCTCCTTTACCCTATACTGATTTCTTCTGTCGGCTCTGATATGACGTTCTGACTCTCATTTTTGCTTCCGAGAGCGACAGCCAACGATATTGGCCCTACTCTGCCGAAATACATCGTAACAATAATGATGATCTTTCCAACTGTGTTCAGTGTTCCCGTCAAATCCCTTGAAAGACCGACGGTCGCTGTTGCGCTGACTGTTTCATAAACTGCATCAATAAGCGGTACGTTGTTCGTTGCCATCAGGAGTACGGTGGAGACACTGCAGATCGTGAGAAAGGTGACAACCACGGCGACCGCCTTTTTGACCGATTCATCGGATATGCGGCGTCCAAACAGAGTTGCGTTATTTTTATTCCGGACCGTAGCGAATGCCGAGCAAATGAGGACAGCGATGGTTACGGTCTTCATACCGCCTGCCGTTCCTATGGGTGAACCGCCGATCAACATCAAAATAATGGATACGGCGGCAGAGGCATTCGTCAGATCCCCTTGAGGGACAGAGGCAAAGCCTGCGGTTCTCGTAGTGACCGACTGGAAGAAGGAAACTTGAATTTTATCGAACCAAGACATCTCTCCAATGGTCAACGGGTTGGTATATTCAAAAATAAATATGAGGATCGCACCGACAAGAATGAGTCCTGCGGTAATGGTAATGGCAATCTTACTGTGCAAGGTCAGATGCCGGAATATCTTTCTGTTCTTTGATGAACGGCTTTTAACAACACGAAGTACATCCCACCATACGATATATCCAAGTCCTCCGAGAATGATGAGCGCAGAGGTGACGGTATTGATCAGCGGATCGGCTGCATAATTGCAAAGGCTGTTTTCAGCGATAATATCAATGCCGGCGTTACAGAAGGCGGAAACAGAATTGAAAATTGATATCCATATACCTCTCACACCGAATTGCGGAACGAACACGAGCATATACAGTACAGCACCGATCCCTTCGATGATCAGCGTACCGATCAGCACGTTCTTGACGAATCTCGCAAGTCCTGCCATCGTGTTGAGACCAAAAGCATTTTGAATGAGCAATCTGTCTCCGATGCCCATCTTTCTATTCAAGAGAAGCATGATCCCCGACATGATCGTAATGATACCAAGACCGCCAACCTGTATCAAAAGCAGTATAACGATCTGCCCAAATGTACTCCAAGCGGAAACCGTAGGGAGCGTTACGAGACCTGTCACACAGGTTGAGGTAGTTGCCGTGAACAGCGCATCCAGATACGGCACGGCATTGCCTGTCGCAGAGCTGACAGGTAATGCCAAAAGCAGGCTTCCAAGCAGGATCGTGACAAGAAAGCTTAGCAATATTATCTGCATCGTAGACAACGTAAATTTCTTTTTTCTAACCATAAAAGATCCCTCAAAAACACAAAGGAACCAATGTCCTCTGCAGTCAGCTGGTTCCTTTGTTATTATTTCATTTAGGTCATTATATCACATTATACCATTTCTGTCAATACTTTTTGCACGGAGCGTCGGTTGGGAGTGGTTGTTTAATCAATTGAATTTTGATTTTTGATGAATCCATCCTCCGCAGCGAGTGTGAACAGACATCACAGTACTTCCAGACAGGCTGACGGGAGCGCTGATCGGACTTTCCCGTTCTATCGCAAACAACGAGGCCATTTAACCGATCTTTCTATTCATATTTCGAACAACAGTGATCCCCCAAAAACAGAACGATAATCCGATCATCTATCCTGTAAGGATATGTATTCTGTTTCTTCTTTTACGTTTATATACGCAGGTCGTATGATCTTGCCTGCGTTCTGTATCTCTTCCATCCGGTGCGCACTCCATCCCGCAATTCTGGCAACGGCAAAGATCGGGGTAAAGAGTTCGTAAGGAAGTCCGAGCATTTTATAGACCATACCGGAATAGAAGTCTACATTTGCACTGACGCCTTTATACATTTTCCGCTTTTCTGCGATAATTTCGGGGGCAAGAACTTCTACCGTTCTATATAATTCAAACTCATCATGCAGACCCTTCTCTATGGAAAGCTGCTCGGCATATGTGCGCAGAATATCGGCTCTCGGATCAGAAAGAGAATATACGGCATGCCCCATACCGTAGATAAGACCGGCTTTATCAAAGGCTTGCTTATCCAGCAGCTTTACAAGGTGATCCTTGACCGCTGCCTTATCCTTTGTATTGATCGCAGCCTTCATATCGTCGAACATCTGCATAACCTTGATATTCGCACCACCGTGTCGGGGACCCTTGAGAGAGCCGAGCGCCGCCGAGATAGCGGAATAGGTATCTGTTCCCGACGATGTTACAACATGCGTTGTAAAGGTCGAGTTATTACCGCCGCCGTGTTCTGCGTGAAGAACGAGCGCAAGGTCAAGCAGCTTGGCTTCAAGAGGTGTATATTTTCCGTCCTCACGAAGAATGTATAAAAGGTTTTCAGCCGTGTTCAGTTCCTTCTTCGGATAGTGAATAAAGAGGCTGTTGTAGTTATGGTAATGTTGGAAGGAATGATACCCGTAAACTGCGAGAAGCGGAAATTCGGCTATGAGCTGCAGGCATTGGCGCAGAACATTTGCCGTAGATATTTCATCGGGATTCTCGTCGTAGGTATAAAGCGCCAGCACACACCTGGACAGTATATTCATCATATCCTTTCCGGGTGCTTTGAGTATCATATCACGAACGAAGGATGGCGGCAATGAACGGTAGATCGAAAGCTGTTCGCAAAATCTGGCAAGTTCTTCTTTGTTCGGCAGTTTGGAGAACAGCAGCAGATAAACTGTTTCCTCAAATCCGGGACGATCATCTTCCAGAAAGCCTTTAACTATATCCCGCACATTGATGCCCCGATAATAAAGCTGACCTTCACAGGGGATCTCATTTCCTTCCGGATCCTTATCCTTTGCCTTGATGCGTGATATCTCAGTAAGACCCGCGACAACACCATTTCCGTTTATATCACGCAGACCGCGCTTTACATCGTGCTCTGCGTACATAGCGGGAACGATATGGTTACTCATATCGGATAGGGATGCAAGATCTCTGATATATGGTGTGATTTCGGAATAATTCATTGCGTTTACCTCCTTGTAGGTAGAATATGTTATTTGCTCTCCACCGTATCGGGATCTTCAATGTCTGTTCCTTATCTGTCACGGGGATCACTATTACTGAAGGAACGTGTATCATCTGTTCATAAATTTTGGTTACAGTAATAATGTGTACAAATACATTATATCAAATTTATATGAACAATTCAACCATTCATTGCATAACAGCAGTCCGCACTCCCTTGCAGAACGAAGACATAACTTTTCTCACATCTTTTTTCGTGTCAAAAAGATCCCTGCAAAAGAAGCGATAAAAACAAATGGAGCAACCCTCACAAATATCCATTCAAATCCGTGAAACACAACACCAACAACAGCCCATTCCGGATTAGAGAAAGGCGCCACATTTTTGCGACGCCTCTTCCAATATTCACGGCTCTATTTGAAGATCAATACGGGTATTATCGGCGCTGATCGTGATCCAATAATCAGAGTTTTCCCATCCGCCAAAGCTCAATTCAGCAGTTTGAGCCTTCCTTGCTTTTAAGGCGATTTCCTTGAAGTCTCCTCCGGCAAGACCATCGTTGCTTCGGGAGCAATCGTTTTTATGGAAACACCGTACCCATACCAGTTATACTGCATCAACTTGACAGCAGCCTGGTATTCTGTTTTTAACAAAATCCATACTTGACGGTTCCGGGATCACAAGCCGAAACAGACATTCGTTATCGGTTATCCGGAAATCTTCAATCTCAGCATCACAGCCTCTGCCGTCAATCTGTTCGGCAAAGACAACAAGGTATTCGCCGTACGGTAATGCAGATAGATCACTGAAGCTTTTGATGGAATATTCCAGCTCTTCATAATCGGTGCTATACACTTTTATGTATCCAAGCTGAACATTTACCGGAACGCTTACCTTCACTTCACCGTTCCATGCAAGAACAGGAATATCAGAAAGTTTTGTTTCGGGATCGTTGAAAATACGATACACACCATCTCCGCATCCTTCCAGAACCGGTTCGCCGTTTTTGTATTGCGTAGTACCGCGCATACACTGAATAGGCTGTATATTGTTTTCACCGGAGCTCACAATGGATGAGCTGTACCGATACTTCTCTGTTTCCGGTACATCCGTTGTTTCAGCAGGAGGATTCCCATCAGTTTCGATATTGAGATCGTCCGTCACGTTACTATCGGAAATATCATCCCCATGATCACCGCACGAAACGATCGCAGTCATAAGTACGACAAGTGCCAAAATAAGCGGAAATAATTTGCGGTGTTTTTTCATTTGTTTTCCCTTTAGCATATTTCTGCAGCATGAGAGATTTACTCCACATCCATCATCGTCCCGATGAAGAACGGCAAGTTTGTTTCACAGTCAATAAGTATATACACAAACGGACGGTCAAGATATACTCTTTTCGGAGGATCCATCGGTTCCATTGCCGATTCAGTTGTCATTTCCACAACGGTTGCAGCTCCGGCTTTGGTGCCTTTGCCGTCTACATTGATGTAGGTCTGATGAATGACGCGGCTGATGATGATATTTTTACCATCCGTCGATTCTCCGAGCTTTGAGAAATCTGCAATAGCACCGTCAAACGCATCGGGCATGCCCATTTTTTTGAGAATACCGCTCATTTCCACCTTATACCCGGTTTCAAACTTCGGGATAGCGGCATCCACCGGAGTCACCTTTGCGCCTGTAAGCATTTCATGCAAATGTTCACCGTCAAGGGATGCAACATATTCGGATACACTGACGCCTTCGTTTGGCAGGAGCGCGGCAAAGGCATACTTGCGGTCTTTATAATATTTGATAAAGCCTTCTGCCTTGTCGTCGCTCAAGTACTTGTTTTCTGTGGAATACATAAGCTCCACATCACGGACAGTGCCATCCTCTGTGGTAAATTTTCCGTCCTGTATCTGATATTCCTTATAAATACTCTGCCACTCCGCATCAAATGCGAGGGCATTGATAAGATACATCACAGCGTCCTCGGGAATTTGATCCAGTATATCCTTGATCATTCCATCGGTGTTGTCTTCCACCCATTGGTTGATCTCCTTCAGCGTAGAATCGTCAAAGGGAGATTTGTATATACCCGCGCCGTAGTAATCCGCATTGGTTTGCAGAAAATCTTCATGCACCACAAAGGTGGGATCATCCTTGAACCAAATGGAATTGGCAAGGCTGAGCTTGTATGTTTCTTCCTCGGGCAGATTCGCCATATAATTGCTGATCCAAGTATTGAGCTGGTCGATCGGCATGCCAAGTACCGCTTCCATCTGTGAAAGAGTTTCGTTATCCGCGCCATTGGCTGTCATAGAGAGTGCAACAAGAACGGACAAAGGGGAGACCAACGTGTTTTCTCCTTCTTCCATACTCTCCTTAAACAAACGAATAGCAAAATCGGTCACAGCTGCATCACTGACATCGGCGATCACTATATCACCACCCGCATTGCTTCTTTGGTTTATGCCATCCATCAGATCATCCGATTGCGGCACACCGCAGGCTGTGAATGCAGACAGCGCAAACACCATTACCAGTACAAAAGATAAATACCGTTTCATAAACATCCTCCTGTTCATAACACTTAATCATTCATTCTTTCTCCTGCAGAACGATGGAACCGTTTCTGCCGCTTGTATAGATCATATACTGTCTCTCAATGCCCTCACCGTCGGTAAAGGTAAACCCAAAAGTTGTGAAATCCCCGTAGAATACCACGCCAAGCACCAGCGGTTTATCTTCATCCAGTTTGTCAAGGGAATACAGCGTTTCACCGGGTTCAAATCCGTTATCTGCGAAATTCATAAAGCACAGTTTCACATCAGTAAGCGCCTCGTAGGGTTTGATGAGCAAATACTGCGTATAATCGGTTTCCTCGCGCAGATACAGGTGACAGTCAAGTTCATCCAGCAGTTCCTTATCAATTCGCTCCATTGTGATCGGAATATGCTGTGTTGTATCTGATGCTTTATTCAGATCAATCCAGCCAAGTCCCGATTTCAGCTTGCCCCAGGTGATTCCCTCATCGCAGACAACCTGCTCGGTGATCGTGTAGGTACCCACAGTAAGCAAAGTGCCGATGTCCTCGTTATCATATCCGGGACCCGTATGGATCGTGAGATCGGGACGGGTGACTTTCACGGTCGTTTCTGTGTCCGCATAAAGTCCGGGATGCTGGAAGAAAAACTTCCAGAACAGGTTTCCAATGCTTTCTTTGGAAAGTACACCCTTGTCATAGGCTTCGGTGAGCGTATAGAAGGTTCCGTCCTTCAGCACCAGCAGACGGTTGCCGTCGCCGTACATGAAGTCCATCCCGGCAACTTCCTCGCACCAGATATTCGCTGTGTAATCGCAGGAATCGATCATTGCGACAATGGCACCGTGGTCATATTCGTCGTAGTATTCGCGGATGCTGACGTACTCTGCATCGAGATTCTGCAGCCAGAAGGTTTCGATCAGCGTGCCGTAATGCACATCCGGCAGAAACCCGTCATAGGTTTTGAAGTCGATCTCCACATCATCCTCCGGCATGGTGAAGGAGAACTGCCAGTATTCATCGGTGTAATCGGTCATTTCGATCTGCTCACCGTTGACAAGGAAAAGATAGCCAAGATCGGTTGCAAATCTTATCTTCACAGTAACAGTATCTCCGGCTTTGGCAGTTGACGGGATCTTCTCATAAAGCCAATCTTCATCGTTCATTTTGATGGAGTATTTTTCTGCATCTTTTGCATGATCGTTGTTCTGACAGCCGACAAGAGAAAGAATCAAGGTCATAACACACACCATAGCAAAAATTTTCCTCATACGAACACCTCCCCAATATATGTATTAGACGTTTTATTTACCGATAAAGTTCCAGTTTTGCGTCTGCTGACAAATATGACATCTCGCAGGTCCTTTCATTTATATATCTCGCAAAAACTTTCATTTGGTTTCACGGTTTTCCTTATTTTGCTTTCATTATACCATATTTCTCTCATTCTGTATAGATTACGGATGATATTTAGGCAAGCGGCTAATATATCTCCTGCGATGACAAAACACCGACAGTTCAAACAAACCATCGGTGTTTCTGTTTGTAATTATTGCTTCACTTCTGTTCCACCCCATTCGATGACGGTGAAGCCGATGCGCTCGGGTGCGGACAGTTCCTGCGCTTCTATATCCACATACCCATCCGACGCCTGCCATGCCATGAATACACGAATTACCGTATCAGGAGTGGGCGTTACCGTCAGCTTTGCCGATTCGGTGTAAACATCACTCTGGAACGAGATAATGTTATACGGATTCTCCTGCATCATCGGCAGCCAGAACACGATGAACTCGTTTGCTTCACGGCGGTTCAGACCGAGCTTTGCAAGTGCATCCTCAAGGAATGCGGCGGTATCTTCGCCATTTATACAGAAGCCTTTTGTGAGATCATACTGTGTCAGCGTTTCGCCTTCCCAGTAGAGGTAGTTGTAAATCTGTCCGTTTGCATCGGTCAGCGTACCATCGGGAGCAGCCGTGACGGTCCAGCCATCGTTGTATTGGGGATAGGTACAGGTCAGACGTCCGCTGTAATCAAGCTTGACCGAAACTTCAGTATCTTCTTCGGGATAGAGGTAGATAACAGGCTTATAATCCACACCCGGCTCCAATTCAAAATCGCTGGGTTCCACGGTCAGGAAATCTGCTTCGATATGGTGCGTCTGATCGTCGTAATACAGATTTTCGTAGGTCACAAGCACCTGATCGCCCACGCACCATTCGGAGGACAGCTCGCCGTTCAGCTTGATTTGATACGGCATGGGGATCACTGGAGACGCGAAAAAGCAGTTGTCGTAAATCTCTGTAATGCGGATGTGTCCGATCAGCTCACTGTCCGTTTTTGTGCGGTCGGACTTTTCCACCCACTCCGCCGTATAGGTTTCTCCGCGATTGCCGAATTTTGCGGATTCACGTTCCCACAGCTCATTGATGGATTTATTCCTGTCGGCTCCGAAATAGATGCGTGTCGCTTCGTAAATACCATCCACGGAGATTTTATTCCAATCCACAATCTTATAGGTCAGCGCGATCCATTCCCGTGTACCTCCGTCATCATAGGAACCCTGCGGAATCGGTATAAGCAGAACAGCAAGCAGAATAACGCCTGTAATGATCGGTATCCAGATTTTCTTTTTCATGCACATACCTCCTCAGTCATAGAGAAATTCATAATCCGGCAGGGCTTTCCATTCCTCGGTTGCGGTGAGCGTGTCACTGATTTCCCGGCAGACATCCAGAAAGTTCTGTCCTTTTTTATTGCCCGCTTGATAGGAAAGCGAAATGTCCTCTGCACGAATGGTTCGCTCCGTCTCACCGATACGAACCGTCAGAATCAAGCTCATCGGTGGCTCGGATGCTGCACCGTTTCCGTAAGGGTTATAGAGATAAGGATACTCACCGATGTCAAGATCGCGGAGTATCTCATATATCTGCTTTGTCGTCTCCCCGGACAAATGGCAGGTGGTCACATAATTGTCGGGATGTGTGGCGTCGGTGGTCTTCACCAGCTTGCCGGTCTTGCTGTCATAGGAACTGACGCCGTAGCAGTTCCAGGTCAGCGCAAAGGAGAAGTCTTCCGGCATGGTTTCGGGAAGCACTTCAAGCTCCGTAGGATCCACACCGTCCCACCAGCCAAGCTCGGTGAGCGAGGTCAGCACCTCTGCCGGAATATCGGCAATGTCACCGTCTTTCAGCTTGAATATCGCATACGCACCGGTCTTTCCGGGATAGGATTCATTGATGCCGTCGTGCAGAACAAGGATCTCATCTCCGTTTTCGAGTCCGTTGAACAGTCCGGATTTATCCTTCGGATTGCCCATGCTGATGGGGGAATTGTCACGGATGAGCATATAACTGCCATGACTGGAAATCAACACTCTGCCTGTGGATAAGCCGAGGGAGTTTGCGTTCATATACACAATCCCGCCCCCAATCAAAAGAACAAGTGCAAGCACGATGCAGATCGGTATAAGGACTCTTTTTCTAATTCTCATTTTACTCTCACGCCTCCCCATTCCACTGCGGTAAATCCGCTTCTCTCAAATTCTGCAAATTCCTGCGGCAAGATCTCTACTGCCTCATCGAGCGGTTTCCATGCCATGAACACGCGGAGAAGGCTGTCGGGAGCGGGCGTGATATTCAGCTCCGCCGAATCGGTGTAAGCATCCGTTTGGAAGGAGATCAGATTGTACGCATTCTGCTCCATCTGCGGCAGCCAGTAGATGATGAATTCGTTTGCTTCACGCTCTGTCAGACCGATCTTGGCAAGTACATTTTCAAGGAATTCGGCGGTATCCTCGCCCTTCACGCAGAAGCCGCGGCTCAAATCGTACTGGGCAGAGGTTTCGCCTTCCCAATACAGGCAGTAGTATTCGCGCCCGTTTTCATCGGTCAGCGTACCATCGGGATGTGCAGTTACCGTCCATCCATCGTTATAGACAGGATAGGTGCAGATGAGTTCCCCATCCAAACTCAGTTTTACACTAACCTTTGTTTCTTCTGTGGGATAGAGGTAGATCACGGGCTTTTCGGCACAGATTATTTCATCGGGATTGTACATCTCCTGAATATTACCGTAAACATCCAAAATTACAACCATGCTGTAAAGGTTTTCACCCTCTCGCCGGGACATTGTAACTGTCCAGATTCCGGTCTGATTGTTGAACGAGGTGTTGACTTCGTCGTATTCCGTCTGCAGTTT
>JAFUKI010000087.1 GCA_017467815.1 Clostridia bacterium | reverse complement strand
GTAGTTTTGTAATAGATAATAAAACAGATTTCTCATCAAAAATTGAATCGTTAACAGATAAATGCGAAAAAGTGATTCAAAGCAATTTGGATACTTTTTCGGGGTTGGAATCATAATAAGATTGATCAAGGATACTGAATCAATTTGATTTATTTGAATATACCTGAGCTGAATCAAATTTCTGTCAGGATAATCCAATTCATCTTTTCTGTATATGTGCTATGCATTTGGTTATGTGATGATATGAATTTCAGATTCCGCAGTTATAATACGACTGATTTCTGATCCTCAAAAAAATTAATCTGTAATAACGAAAAGTGTACGTGTCGAGTGAAGGAGCCATATCTCGCAAAAAGGGTATGGCTCTTTTCTTTTTCTGTTGATCCCTCATGTTGCTTAATATTTATTATAGAAATACTTTGCACGATAGGAATACAGCATGAAAAAATTCAGATTATTTCTCGTTGTTTGCCAAAACCGCACTTTGCCTTACAGATAAATATATGAAAGGGAAAAGAATATTCCCCTCATATAGAAAGGAGATTGACATCATGAACGATCCGGAATATGAAAAAACGATAATGCATCAATTTGACAGCTTCTGTAGAGAAGCCATCCGACGAGGAGCGGGAAATGCATTCCGCGTAGCGGAGAACAGGCGAAAACGTCAGATTTTGCTGGATGATCTTGATGAAACATCGACTGAATTGGTAAGTGCAGATGAGTATCCCAGTACCTATGAAGTTTACCGTGTAATGGATCAGGAAATTGCAATTCACAATGAGAAACTGGCGGATGCACTGAACCGATTGCCGGCAACGCGACGTGAGATATTGCTCAGGGCATTTTCCCTGGAGATGACCGACAATGAAATATCTCTTGTACTGCAGATTCCGCGGAGAACGGTGAATTATCAGCGAAATGTTGCATTGCAGCAGTTGAATCAGATCATGACCGAACTATGATCGTATGCTAATGATAGGTTTTGCTGTCATCGTCCGTGCTGTACGCGGTGAATCGGACGCAGTCGATATCGTTCTCCATCATTATCGCGGCTATATCAATTGGGTCATACATAGAAAAATGCGTAGTAGATCTGTTGTATACGATGCGTGGACAGTAGAACAGATACGCTGCGATATTGAAACTACGCTGATCTGGTGTATTCTGAAATTTGAAGTAAAATAACAGTTTGATCGTGTTCTTTGACAACCTCATATCCCCCGACAGACAACGGGCGCTCTGGTATCTGTGTGTGCGCCATGACCTGAAAACCAACAGCGAGCGATCCCCACATGCTGACCGCAGAGAAGCTGCACGACTTGCAGCCGTTTGATCGGGTAAGTAACTTAGTGAAAACAATATTATATAGAAGGAAGGGAACGTGATTGAAAAGAGAGAAACCCAAAACAGAATCAGTACAGGAGGATGTTACAAGATGCAGCAATCTGACCGTAGAACGCACCTTTGGTTCACAGGATTTGATCGAGCTTGTGGCGGATTATATCGCCGAAAAGATCGAGATTGAACATCCCGGAGAACACCAAAAATGTAAGCGGACGGACTGTTGACATTCTGACACCGACTGTGTTATAATGAGAATACCAACCGCTTTGCATGAAATTCTGGAGGAAAACAATGCAAAGCAAAAGAATTATCGCCGCCTGCTACGGTCGTTTGAGTGACGATGACGAGCAGGACGGCACAAGTATCTCTATCGAAACCCAAAAGAAAATACTCGGCGATTACTGCCGCGATTTCGGAATTGCCGACTACACCTATTTTTGTGATGACGGATGGACAGGAACGAACTTTGAACGTCCCGATTTTCTCCGCATGATGAAAGAAGTGGAGAGAGGGAATATCAACACTGTCATAGTGAAAGACCTGTCCCGCTTCGGACGTGATTATGTCAAGATCGGGTACTATCTGAGCCAATATTTCCCAGAGCACGATATCCGCTTCATTGCGATCACCGAAAATGTGGATTCCGCACGGAATAATCTGGACTATGATCTGATGATCCCAATCAAAAACGTGTTCAACGAATTCTACCCCGCGGATTGCTCCCATAAGGTCAAGCAAGCATTTGTCTCGAAAGCAAAAAACGGCGAATTTATCGGTTCGCAGGCAGCATACGGTCTGAAGAAGTGTGCGAATGATAAACATATGCTGGAGTTTGACGAAGAAACCGCACCGACTGTCCGCTGGATGTTTGAAATGGCGGCGTATCATGGCTACGGTTACAACAAAATCGCCCGTGTGCTGACACAGCAGAAGGTGATTACCTCCGCAGCTTATCAAGCCCAGCGTGCAGGCAGGGAATACGATAAAGACCCGTATGAATGGAATCTTGTCACGGTCTATCGCATGATGGACAATCAGACCTACCTCGGACACCTTGTCAGCGGCAAACGCCGGAAACTATCGTATAAAAGCAAGAAAATTGTTCGGCAGGACGAAAGTGAATGGATCATTGTTAAGAACCAATTTCCGGCGCTGATCTCCGAACAGCTTTGGGAGGATACGCATAAAGCTCTCGGCAGCAGAAAGCGTGAAAGCAAATCCGGGACAGAAAACATCTTCGCCGGTCTGATTAAATGCGAAAAGTGCGGCTATGTGCTTGGGGTTTGTAATGCACATGATCGGGATAACTATTATGTATGCAATACCTACAAGAAGAAAGGTCCCGAATACTGCTCCGCGCACTATATCCGCCGGGACGAGTTATACGACGCCGTTCTTCATGACATTCAGAAGATCATTGCTGCCATCCACAAAAACAAGGATGCCTGCATCAAGCGGATTGCGAAGAAGCTCGGCGCAGACAATGGTTCCCGCGTCCAATCGGCGCGTACGCAAACGGATTCCATACAGAAGCGACTGTCAGAGATTGATCGGCGGTTCGATCTGCTTTATGAAGACCGTCTGAGCGGTACGATCTCCGAACTCAAATTCCGCGAGATCACCAAGCGATGGGAAGCGGAACAGGAAGAATTGCACTTGAAACTGGAAGCCTTGCAAAAACAGATTTCCGATGTGCGGGACGCTGAGGAGGGAACTCGTCAGTTTGCCGATCTGCTCGATCAGTACACACACGTCGATGAGCTCGACACCGAGCTTCTGAATCGTTTGATCGATAAAATCATCATCGGTGACAGAAGCCGTGAAAAGGGTGAAATCAAGCAGAGAATTACCATACAGTACAAATTCGTTGGCGCATTATGATCGCTAACGAAAACAAGGCTGTGTTCACTAAGTTAATCAACGGGTCACTGGTTCAAGTCCAGTTGGGGGAGCCACTAAAAAGAAAGAGTCGCACGATGTGCGGTTCTTCCTTTTTGCTCCGACAGCCGGAAAAAAGCGGTGATTTCGTATGTATGCAATGTGCTGTGAGGGCAGTGTGACCGACTGTTATTATCACGATAATGCAGTCTCCTGCTGTTCTGATTCAATCGGTAAAGGTCATGGAGAACAGCTCCGCATCGCTCATGACAAATTCCAGCCGGACGACGTGACCGTTCAGCGCAGAAAGAGGACGGTCAAAGTCCACGATGCGCGCGGTGGTATCGCCGAATTGCTCACAGGAGACATAACCTTCAATCGGATTGTTGTATTCGTCAAGGAATTTTACCTGAACCGAGCCGCGTGCGGAAGTGCGGAAGTTGATCTTCATGACGCTGCCCTCGAACATGAACGGCTTTGTCCGGAGTGTCTGCGGCTTGAAGGTCGCCTTGTAGGAGGCAAAACCGTCCCGACGGAAGACATAACGGATCAGTTCAACCGGACGGTCCGCCCAGTGGTGGGATTCGCACAGCAGGGACAGCTCCGGCTCTGCCGAAAAACGGCCGGGTGTTTCGATCAGTCCGACCGCAGGATAACAGTCGCCGTATTCCCAGTTATAGCCATCCTCCGGACCGGGTGTCAGGCACGCTTCATCGAAGCGGAACCAGTGGAATTTGTCACGGGAGGACATAAAGACACAGTCGGTAACGGTCAGACCGTAGCGCGGGCTGTCGTTCATACGCTTCTTTCGCCAATCCTTTGATGTCAGACGCTCAAAGGAAGCATTCCATTCCACACGCTCCACATATCGGGTCGGGAAGCCGATATAATACCGGTTGTCATACGGATACGGCGAGATGCAG
>JAFUKI010000086.1 GCA_017467815.1 Clostridia bacterium | reverse complement strand
GTTCTGAAGTAGAACTGAGGTCTGTAACCGGAGAAGAAGGGCTTCTGACGGCCACCTTCTTTTTCAGTCAGAACGTAAACCTGACCAACGAACTTGGTGTGGGGGTTGATGGAGCCAGGCTTGCAGAGAACCTGACCTCTTTCGATAGCCTTCTTGTCGATACCACGGAGCAGCAGACCTACGTTGTCACCAGCTTCAGCGGAATCCAGCAGCTTACGGAACATTTCAACACCGGTGATAACGGTGGTCTTCTTTTCATCGGTCAGACCAACGATTTCTACGGTGTCACCCATCTTAACAGTACCACGTTCTACTCTACCAGTAGCAACGGTACCACGACCGGTGATGGAGAATACGTCTTCTACAGGCATCAGGAAGTCCAGATCAGACTTTCTTTCGGGAGTAGGAATGTATTCGTCAACAGCCTTCATCAGTTCCAGAATGCATGCGTATTCGGGAGCGGAAGCGTCGGTGCTGGAAGATTCCAGAGCGTCACGAGAGGAACCCTTAACGATCGGAATATCGTCACCCGGGAATTCGTATTCGGACAGCAGTTCACGGATTTCCATTTCAACCAGTTCGAGCAGTTCTTCGTCGTCAACCAGGTCAGTCTTGTTCATGAATACAACGATTGCAGGAACGCCTACCTGACGAGCCAGCAGGATGTGTTCACGAGTCTGCTGCATAGGACCGTCGGAAGCAGCAACTACGAGGATAGCACCGTCCATCTGAGCAGCACCGGTGATCATGTTCTTAACATAGTCGGCGTGACCAGGGCAGTCTACGTGCGCGTAGTGACGAGCATCAGTTTCGTATTCAACGTGACGGGTGTTGATTGTGATACCACGAGCTCTTTCTTCGGGTGCGTTGTCGATCTGGTCATATGCCATGAATTCAACGTTACCGTTTGCGAGACCGAGGGTCTTGGTGATAGCAGCGGTGGTAGTGGTCTTACCATGGTCAACGTGACCGATAGTACCAATGTTAACGTGCGGTTTGGAACGCTCAAATTTTTCCTTTGCCATTTGGATTGTCCTCCTAAATATAAATATTTGATTTATGATTCAATTTTGGGTCTTACATGAAACGAACTGGATCAGTTCGCAGATACCGGAAGAATTACTTGCCGGTACGTGCCTTCACGATGGTTTCGTGAACGCTCTTGGGAACCTGTGCAAAGTGATCGGGTTCCATAGAGTAGGTACCACGACCCTGAGAACGGGAACGAAGAACGGTTGCGTAACCAAACATTTCGGAAAGCGGGATGAAAGCGTTGATCTGGTATGCACCAAATACGCTGTCCATGGACTGGATCTGACCGCGGCGCTGGTTGATATCACCGATAACGTCGCCCATGTACTCTTCGGGAATGACTACGACAACCTTCATGATCGGCTCAGTCAGCACGGGAGCTGCTTTCGCCATAGCTTCCTTGAACGCCATAGAACCGGCAATCTTGAATGCCATTTCAGAAGAGTCAACTTCGTGATAAGAACCATCGTACAGGTTAACCTTAACGTCTACTACATTGTAGCCGGCAACAACACCATTCTGCATAGCGCTCTTGATACCAGCTTCAACAGCAGGAATATATTCCTTCGGAATTGCACCACCGACAACGGTGTTTTCAAATACAAATCCTGCGCCGGGTTCGTTGGGTTCGATCTTGATCTTAACGTGACCATACTGACCTTTACCACCGGACTGACGAGCATACTTCATATCTGTATCAGCTGCCTTGGTGATGGTTTCCTTATAAGCAACCTGAGGACGGCCAACGTTGGCTTCTACTTTGAATTCACGAAGCAGACGGTCAACGATGATTTCCAGGTGCAGTTCACCCATACCGGCGATGATGGTCTGACCGGTATCTTCATCCGTATAGGTACGGAATGTCGGGTCTTCTTCAGCCAGCTTGGACAGGGCGATGCCCATCTTTTCTTCACCGGCCTTGGTCTTGGGTTCGATTGCAACACGGATAACAGGTTCCGGGAATTCCATGGATTCCAGGATGATGGGAGCCTTTTCGTCGCAGAAGGTATCACCGGTGGTGGTGTTCTTTACAGAAACAACAGCCGCGATGTCACCGGCATAGCACACATCCAGGTCCTTACGGTCATTGGCGTGCATCTGCAGGATACGACCAAAACGTTCTCTTGCCTTCTTAGCCGGGTTGTAAGCGGTCATACCGGTCTGGATAGAACCGGAATATACACGGAAGAAGCAGAGCTTACCAACATAGGGGTCGGTCATGATCTTGAACGCCAGAGCTGCAAACGGTTCGTCATCGGATGCAGGACGTTCTTCTTCTTCTTCGGTGAGGGGGTTGATACCCTTGATCGCGGGGATATCCAGAGGAGAGGGCATATAGTCAACAACTGCGTCGAGCAGCTTCTGAACACCCTTGTTCTTGTAGGAAGTACCGCAGATCACGGGTACGAACTTGTTTGCGATAGTAGCACGGCGGATAGCGGCCTTGATGTCGTCGATGGTGTATTCTTCACCTTCGATGTACATTTCGAAGAATTCTTCGTCAGCTTCTGCCAGGGATTCCAGCATAGCAGCGTGATATTCTTCAGCCTTACCGCGCATATCTTCGGGGATCTCTTCAACACGCATATCCTTGCCGAGGTCATCATAATAGATGTCGGCTTCCATGTTGATCAGGTCGATAATACCCCGGAAGGTTTCCTCAGCCCCGATAGGAAGCTGAATCGGAACAGCGTTGGCTTTCAGACGTTCCTTCATCATGTCAACAACATGATAGAAGTCAGCGCCCATAATATCCATCTTATTGACGTAAGCCATTCTCGGAACACCGTATTTGGTGGCCTGTCTCCAAACGGTTTCGGACTGGGGTTCTACACCGCCCTTGGCGCAGAATACAGTAACAGAACCGTCAAGAACACGCAGAGAACGCTCTACTTCTACAGTGAAGTCAACGTGACCGGGAGTGTCGATGATATTGATACGCGTATCATTCCAGAAGCATGTGGTAGCAGCGGAGGTAATGGTGATACCTCTTTCCTGCTCCTGTTCCATCCAGTCCATAGTAGCGGAACCTTCGTGGGTCTCACCGATCTTATGGGTCTTACCGGTATAGAACAGAATACGCTCCGTGGTAGTGGTCTTACCGGCATCGATGTGGGCCATGATACCGATATTCCGGGTACGCTCAAGCGAATATTCCCTTGCCATAATGAATTCAAATCTCCTTTATTATAGGGGCATGGACATTAGCTGCAAAAAGCAGCAATGTATAGTCGGTTGTAAACGGAAAAAATTAACTTCAATGCGATATTGCGGGTGGCAGACCGATCAATATCTGAAGTGTGCGAATGCCTTGTTGGCTTCAGCCATTCTATGGGTTTCTTCCTTCTTTTTGAATGCACCGCCGGCGCTGTTCTTAGCGTCGATGATCTCATTGGCAAGGCGTTCAGCCATAGTCTTTTCGCTTCTGGTGCGAGAGAAAGCAACCAACCAACGCAGACCGAGAGTCTGACGTCTTTCAGGTCTAACTTCCATAGGAACCTGATAGTTGGAACCACCTACACGGCGAGCTTTTACTTCCAGAACGGGCATAACATTTTCAAGAGCTTCGTTGAATGCTTCCAGGGGGTTCTGACCACTCTTAGCTTCAACGATCGCGAATGCATCGTAAACGATCTTCTGAGCAACACCCTTCTTACCGTCGTACATGATGTTGTTCACAAGCTTGGTAACCAGCTTGGAATTGTACAGCGGATCGGGCAATACATCTCTCTTAGAGATCTGACCTCTTCTAGACACTGTTCTTCCCTCCTTCATTAAAATTATGATATCACAGGTACTCGAAAGAAATCTTCCGTAAGTGCGACCGGGCCAGTGTAACATTTATTACAGCCAGAGGTACACACAAACGAGTTAAATAGGGTAGTGCGGCAGAGAATTATTTCTTCTTTTCTCTCTTTGCGCCGTACTTGGAACGGGACTGCTTACGGTTTGCAACACCCTGGGTGTCGAGAGTACCACGAATAATATGGTAACGTACACCAGGCAGGTCACGTACACGTCCACCGCGGATCAGAACAACAGAGTGTTCCTGCAGGTTATGACCGATACCGGGAATGTAGCAGGTTGCTTCCATACCATTGGTCAGTCTTACCTTGGCGATCTTACGGATAGCAGAGTTAGGCTTCTTAGGCGTGGTGGTAGAAACTTTGGTGCATACACCGCGCTTCTGAGGTGCGCTCTGATCAGTGTAGGCCTTCTTTAACGAGTTGAAACCCTGCTGCAGTGCGGGAGCCTTGGACTTGTAGGTCTTGTCGGTTCTGCCCTGCTTAACGAGCTGGTTAAAGGTTGGCATTGTTTTTCCTCCTTTTCTTCTGTAATAAATGTTATGGCGACGGGAGAGATGAACCCCTCGCACATTCTTTCGGCATATGGGCATACGTATAGCACGATCCACATACGCTCATCACATTATAACAAAAAACATCAAATTTGTCAAGAGGACATGATCAATGCTTTTATATTCTCCCACTTGCACAATTAATATTCAAAAAAAGCCAAAAACTTGGCAGGAATTTCAATAAAAACGTATCCCAAAAAGTATAATGAAAATACAGAAAAGCCCTGTGGAAAATTTTCCACAGAGCTTTTGGGGCGGAAAGATCATTCGTCGATGTCCATGGCGTCTTCCATGATTTCATCTGCATCGTCCATACCGGTTTCATCGGCAAAATCCAGGTAGGAATCGGCATCGGAAAGTTCCTCATAGCCGTTTTCGTCGATGCTCTCGTCTTCGTCGCGCTTTGCTTCAGCTTCGGCAAGTTCGTCGAGATCATAGAAAGCGGAATCGGGCTGAACGGTGTGCTCAACTTCCACATCGCGGTAACAGGTCATACCGGTACCGGCGGGGATCAGCTTACCGATCAGGACGTTTTCCTTAAGTGCCAGCAGGTTGTCAACCTTACCCTTGATGGCAGCTTCGGTCAGAACCTTGGTGGTTTCCTGGAAGGAAGCGGCGGACATGAAGGATTCGGTCAGCAGGGAAGCCTTGGTGATACCCAGCAGAACGGGTTCGCCCACAGCCTTCATGAGATCCAGCTCACCTGCAGCGATACGGCGGTCGATCTCCTCATTGACGTACAGGAATTCACCCACACCGACCATGGAGCCGGACAGGAGGTTGGTGGAACCTTCTTCCAGAACCTTGATCTTACGGGTCATCTGACGTGCGATAACTTCAATGTGCTTGTCGTTGATGTTGATGGACTGAGAACGGTATACCTTCTGAACTTCCAGAATGATATAGTTGTAAACAGCATCAATACCGTTGATACGCAGGATATCCGCAGGGTTCTTGTCACCTTCCGTCAGTTCCTTACCGGGGTTGACGTGCTGACCGTCATCGATAACGATTCTGGTACCGAAGGGAACCTGATATACAACTTCTTCACCGCCGTCATCGGGCGTGATAACGATGTTGTAAGTCTTCTTTTCTGCGTGGATATTGGCGATACCTGCACATTCGGCAACCATAGCGGTCTTCTTGGGCTTACGTGCTTCAAAGAGTTCTTCGACTCTGGGAAGACCCTGGGTGATGTTGGCAGCAGCTACACCACCGGTATGGAAGGTACGCATGGTCAGCTGTGTACCGGGTTCACCGATGGACTGCGCAGCGATGATACCAACGGATTCACCGATGTTGACAGGCTTGTCGTTTGCCAGGTCGGAACCGTAGCAGTGTGCGCAGACACCGTAACGGGAACGGCACTGGAGAACGGTACGGATCTGTACTTCTGTAATACCTGCCTTAACAATGGCGGCAGCATCGGCTTCGGAGATCATGGTGTTGTCTGCAACCAGAACTTCACCGGTTTCAGGATGCACCACATCGCCGATGACATAACGGCCGATCAGACGGTCCTTGAGTCCTTCTACAACGTCGGTGCCTTCCTTGATATCGGATACCCAGATACCGGAAACTGCGCCGCAGTCTTCTTCACGGATGATTACGTCCTGGGCAACGTCAACCAGACGTCTGGTCAGATAACCGGAGTCAGCGGTCTTCAGAGCTGTATCGGACAGGGATTTACGGGCACCACGGGCAGCCATGAAGTATTCCAGAATGTTCAGACCTTCACGGAAGTTGGACTTAATGGGGAGTTCCATGGTCTTACCGTTGGTAGCGAACATCAGACCACGGATACCGGCCAGCTGACGCATCTGTGTCATGGAACCACGGGCACCGGAGTCGGACATCATCTTGATGGAGTTGTAACGGTCGAAGTTGGCCTGCAGTGCGGCAACGACGTCCTTGGTAGTCTGTTCCCAGACTTCGATTACATTGTTGTAACGTTCTTCATCGGTCAATTCACCGCGGTGGAAGTGACGGGAAATGGTGTCAACCTTCTTTTCAGCAGCAGCAACCAATGCATATTTTTCCTTGGGGATGATCATATCCGCCACGGAAATGGAGATAGAACCTCTGGTGGAGTATTTATAGCCCATAGCCTTGATATCGTCCAGCATGGTAGCGGTGGTAGCAAAGCCGTGGGTACGGATGCAGCGGTCGATGATGTTGCCCAGTTCTTTGGAACCGCAGACAAACATGATTTCCAGATCGAATGCCTTTTCGGGATCGCTTCTGTCCACATAACCCAGATCCTGGGGAATGGGCTTATTGAAGATCAGACGACCGAGAGTAGCATCAATGAGTTTGGTCTGCATAACGCCGTCGATCTCCTTGGAAACACGAACCTTGATGGGTGCGTGCAGACCGAGCTGACCGTTTTCGTAAGCCATAACAGCTTCGTCGAAGTCACGGAATACTCTGCCTTCACCGGGTTCGCCGGGCTTGTCGAGGGTCAGATAGAAGGAACCAAGCACCATATCCTGGGAAGGAACGGCAATGGCACGACCGTCAACGGGTTTCAGCAGGTTATTGGCGGAGAGCATCAGGAAACGAGCTTCTGCCTGTGCCTCGGCGGACAGGGGAACGTGTACGGGCATCTGGTCACCGTCGAAGTCGGCGTTGAACGCTTTACATACCAGGGGGTGCAGCTTGATAGCCTTACCTTCAACCAGTACGGGTTCGAATGCCTGAATGGACAGACGGTGCAGGGTAGGCGCACGGTTCAGCAGGACGGGATGGGACTTGATTACATTTTCCAGAGCATCCCAAACGTCCGGATTCACCTTTTCTACCTTCTTCTTGGCTTCCTTGATGTTGGATGCCTTGCCGGTTTCTACAAGACGCTTCATAACGAAGGGCTTGAACAGTTCCAGTGCCATTTCCTTGGGCAGACCGCACTGGTAGATCTTCAGATCGGGACCGACAACGATAACGGAACGACCGGAATAGTCAACACGCTTACCCAGCAGGTTCTGACGGAAACGACCCTGCTTACCGCGGAGCATTTCGGAGAGAGACTTGAGGGGACGGTTGGAAGGACCGGTTACGGGCTTGCCGCGGCGGCCGTTGTCAATAAGTGCGTCAACCGCTTCCTGGAGCATACGCTTTTCGTTGCGGATGATGATATCCGGTGCGTGCAGCTCGATCAGTCTCTTGAGACGGTTGTTGCGGTTGATCACACGGCGGTACAGATCATTCAGGTCGGAGGAGGCAAAGCGACCACCGTCCAGCTGTACCATGGGACGGATTTCCGGGGGGATAACGGGAACAACGTCCATAATCATCCACTCGGGCTTGTTGCCGGACTTGCGGAATGCTTCCACAACTTCCAGACGTTTTACAATACGGATTTTTTTCTGTCCGCTTGCGTTTTCCAGTTCGGTCTTGAGCTGTTCGGACAATGCGGTGATGTCCAGTTCCGCCAGCAGTTCCTTTACTGCCTGCGCACCCATGCCTACACGGAAATCGTTTTCATAGCGGTTGTAAGCTTCTCTGTATTCGGACTCCTTCAGCAGCTGATACTTAGCCAGCGGTGTGGAGCCGGGATCAATTACGATATAGGAAGCGAAGTACAGAACCTTCTCAAGCAATCTGGGAGAAATGTCGAGAAGCAGACCCATACGGGAAGGGATGGCGCGGAAATACCAGATATGGGAAACGGGAGCAGCAAGCTCGATGTGACCCATACGTTCACGTCTTACCTTTTTCTGTGTAACCTGTACGCCGCACTTTTCACAGACTTTTCCCTTATGACGGATACGCTTGTACTTTCCGCAGAGGCACTCCCAGTCCTTGGTAGGACCGAAAATGCGCTCGCAGAAAAGTCCGTCGCGTTCTGCTTTAAGGGTACGGTAGTTGATTGTTTCGGGCTTCTTAACTTCACCGAAAGACCAGCTGCGGATCATTTCGGGAGAAGCCAGACCAATTTTTATAGAATCAAATACATTGCGTTCCATCAGCAGTATACCTTCTCTTTATATATTGAATCCGGGACAATGACCGGAATGGTATAAAATTCGGTTATAAACGCCGGAGGGATCAATACTCAACGTCCAGTCCGAAGTCGAATCCGGCTTTATCGGCGGCGAACAGAGCATCGTCATCGGGTTCCAGTTCGTCATCCGGATTTTCATCGGTAAAGGAATCGTACAGATCATCGGTTTCCACAGCGGTACCGATGTCCTCTTCGGTCACTTCGTTGTCATCGGACACAATTACGGGTGTATCCAGATCTTCGTCACCCAGCTTGGAAAGTTCGATTTCCTCGCCGTCCTCACCCAGTACACGGATATCCAGTGCCAGAGACTGCAGTTCTTTTACCAATACCTTGAAGGATTCGGGTACACCGGGTGTGGGGATATTCTGTCCCTTGACGATTGCTTCATACGTCTTGACACGTCCAATGGTATCGTCGGACTTAACCGTCAGGATCTCCTGCAGAGTGTAAGCCGCGCCGTATGCTTCCAGTGCCCAAACTTCCATTTCACCGAAACGCTGACCGCCGAACTGAGCTTTACCGCCCAGAGGCTGCTGTGTAACGAGGGAGTAAGGACCGGTGGAACGTGCATGGATCTTGTCGTCAACCAGATGGTGGAGCTTCAGGTAGTACATGATACCAACGGTTACCGGGTTGTCGAAGGGTGTACCGGTTCTGCCGTCATACAGGATGGTCTTACCGTCTATGATCTTGAGCTTGCCTTCTGCGCGGAGAGCTTCCTTGTATTCGGCATTTTCAGCTTCTTCGGCAGTAAGAGGACGGAGCTGACGGTTGCCGTTTCCATCCGCGATTTCTTCAAAGAGGTTCTTACCGTTGGTGTTTTCACCGGGCATGACATCTCTGTCCATGTTTGCCATACGCATACATTCGGAAATGTCGCTGCCGGTTGCGCCGTCGAATACGGGGGTCATGATCTTCCAGCCCAGCTTCTTGGCGGCGATACCCAGATGAACTTCCAGCACCTGACCGATGTTCATACGGGAAGGAACGCCCAGGGGGTTGAGTACGATATCCAGCGGTGTACCGTCGGGCAGGAAGGGCATATCTTCGGGGGGAAGAATACGGGAAACGACACCCTTGTTACCGTGACGGCCCGCCATCTTGTCACCGACGGAGATCTTACGCTTCTGTGCGATGTATACGCGGACAACCTTGTTTACTCCCGGAGGCAGTTCATCGCCGGCTTCTCTGGAGAATACCTTAACATCAACGATGATACCCTGTTCACCGTGAGGTACACGGAGGGAGGTGTCACGTACTTCTCTTGCTTTTTCACCGAAGATGGCACGCAGCAGTCTTTCTTCTGCCGTCAGTTCGGTTTCACCCTTGGGAGTTACCTTACCGACCAGAATGTCACCGGCACGTACTTCGGTACCTTTCTTGATGATACCGTCGGCGTTCAGATCTTTCAGCGCGTCTTCGCCCACATTGGGGATCTCGCGGGTGATCTCTTCGGGACCGAGCTTGGTATCTCTGGCTTCGTGGGAATATTCTTCAATGTGGATGGAGGTGTAAACGTCATCTCTTACCAGACGTTCATTCAGCAGAACCGCGTCTTCGTAGTTGTAACCTTCCCAGGTCATGAAGCCGATGAGGGCGTTCTTACCGAGAGCGATTTCACCGTCGGATGTAGAAGGACCGTCGGCAATGATCTGACCGGCTTCCACTCTGTCACCCTGATTGATGATGGGACGCTGGTTTACGCAGGTACCCTGGTTGCTTCTCTTGAACTTGATCAGGTGGTAGGTGTCCTTGTGACCGTCATCGCAGTGAACCACGATTTCGTCAGCGGTAACGCTTTCTGCCCAGCCGCTGTTTTCACAGACAACCACAACACCGGAGTCAACAGCTGCCTTGTATTCCATACCGGTACCGACGATGGGGGAATCGGTTACCATAAGCGGTACAGCCTGCTTCTGCATGTTGGAACCCATCAGCGCACGGGCGTTGTCATCGTTTTCCAGGAAGGGGATCATAGCGGTGGCTACGGATACAACCATCTTGGGAGAAACGTCCATGTAATCAACCTTTGCAGGGTCGATTTCAACGATATCGGCGCGGTTACGACCGGTAACTTTCTTGTTGACAAAGCACATATTGTCGTCCAGAGGTTCGTTAGCCTGTGCAACAACAAAATTGTCTTCTCTGTCCGCGGTCATGTATTCCACTTCATTGGTAACTCTGTGGCGGACGGTACCGTCTTCCAGGGTTTCGTGAACAACCTTGCGGTAAGGCGCTTCAATGAAGCCGTACTTGGAGATCTTGGCGTAGGTGGAGAGGTAGGAGATCAGACCGATGTTGGGACCTTCGGGAGTTTCGATAGGACACATACGACCGTAGTGGGTGTAGTGTACGTCACGGACTTCGAAGGAAGCTCTGTCACGGGAAAGACCGCCGGGACCCAGTGCGGACAGACGACGCTTGTGTGTCAGCTCTGCGAGAGGGTTGTTCTGGTCCATGAACTGGGACAGAGGGGAAGATCCGAAGAATTCACGGATCGCGGTAACAACGGGACGGATATTGATCAGGGTCTGAGGAGAAAGCGCCTCGTTGTCCTGAATATTCATACGTTCCTTAACGATCTTGTCCATGCGGGCAAAACCGATGCGGAGCTGGTTCTGGAGAAGTTCGCCTACGCTGCGGAGACGACGGTTGCCCAGGTGGTCAATGTCATCGGTAACACCCACGTCATGGGACAGGGCGAGCAGGTAGTTGATGGAGGAGAGGATGTCCTCGCGGGTGATGTGCTTGGGACAGAGATCAGCAAGACGACGCTTTGCGATGGCTTTGATCTCGTCCACATCACCGCCGGCTTCCGCCATGATTTCCTGGAGAACGTCGATACGGCACTTTTCCACAACGCCGCAGTCTTCCAGGGAGAAGCCCAGTACGTATTCCGGTTCGATGGTGCCGTTGGAGAAGACTTTGACTTCCGCACCGGATTCATCTCTTACCAGATAAACTTCGGTAACACAGGCTCTCTCGATTGCCATAGCATCTTCCTGGGTCAGTACAACGCCGTCTTCGTACAGCAGTTCCCCGGTGAGAGGGCTTACTACGGGACGGGACAGGGTATGACCGGCAAGACGGACGCCGAGAGCGAGCTTCTTGTCAAACTTGTGACGGCCTACTGCGTAGAGGTCGTAACGCTTGGGATCGAAGAACAGACCGTTCATCAGAATCTCAGCGGATTCTACGATGGCAGGTTCACCGGGACGGAGCTTCTTGTAGATTTCCTTCAGTGCTTCGTCACGGATGGTGGTCTTGTTGTCCAGTGCTTCTCTTTCGCAGATATCCTTTTCCAGAGTCGCATACAGTTTCGGTTCTTCGCCGAACACAGCTGCAATTTCCTCGGGGGTTTCGATACCCAGCGCACGGATCAGCACGGTTACGGGAATCTTGCGGTTTTTGTCGATACGTACATAGTACACATCGTTGGCATCGGTTTCGTATTCCAGCCATGCACCGCGGTAGGGAATTACGGTAGCGGTAAAGGTACGCTTACCGGTCTTGTCCACTGCGGATTCATAATAGATGCCGGGGGAACGGACGATCTGGGAAACGATAACACGTTCTGCTCCGTTGATAACGAAGGTACCTTTATCCGTCATCAGGGGGAAGTCACCCATGAAGATGGAAGACTGCTTCACTTCACCGGTGAGCTTGTTGGACAGGCGTACATCCACTTTCAGGGGAGCTGCGTAGTTTACGTCTCTCTCCTTGCATTCCTCTACAGGATATTTCGGCTTTGCATCCAGGGAATAGCCGACGAAATCAATAAACAGGTTGCCGGAATAGTCTGTGATGGGGGAAATGTCCTCCAGTACTTCCATGAGACCCTGCTCCAGGAACCAGTTGAAGGATTCCTTCTGCACTTCGATGAGGTTCGGCATTTCCAGAACTTCATCGATCTTGGAGAAGCTCATGCGTATGTTCTTTCCGACTTTTTGCGGTTTAACCATTGCGCTATCACTCCATTCTTAAGAGTTGTGCCTTGTTCTTCGGGGAAATGGGTATATATATAAGGGAATTTAGCGTTTTACACAGAGAAAATTTCCCAAATCACCGAAAGAGCAAATTTAGTTCAGTATAATATTTTATCACGTTTTTTCAGCGAAGTCAACAATATTTGGGAAAATCAAGTACCGGAAAACACATTTTACAATTTGCTCCATGAAAGTTTACTAAAATTTAAAATGTAAATATATTGTAAAAATACAGTGAATAAAATGCACAATCACGAAAACAGGGGTACAAATAGGGTGCTTTTTCGTCAGAATCCACCACGGGATGAAGAAAAAACTGGAAATGTAAAAAAAATGGTACTTTTTTCGTCTACCCGTTGATTTTTCTGTAAAATAGTATATAATATATAAGTAAACAAAAATAAAATATGCGGGAAAACCCGTAAAAATGGATAGGAGAGAATGAAACATGGCACTTGTTACCACTAAGGAAATGTTCAAAAAAGCCTATGAAGGCGGCTATGCAATCGGCGCGTTCAATATCAACAACATGGAGATCGTTCAGGCTATTACCGAAGCAGCCGGCGAACTCCGTTCCCCCGTTGTTCTTCAGGTATCCGCAGGCGCAAGAAAGTACGCTAAGCAGGAATATCTGCTGGCTCTGGCGCAGGCTGCTATCAAGGATGCAGACATCGATCTGGCACTCCACCTGGACCACGGCGCAGACTTCGAAATCTGCAAGGCCTGCATCGACGGCGGTTTCACTTCCGTTATGATCGACGGTTCCCACCACTCTTTCGAAGACAACATCGAAGTTACCAAGAAGGTTGTTGAATACGCTCACGCACACGGCGTTGTTGTCGAAGGCGAACTGGGCGTTCTGGCTGGCGTTGAAGATGATGTTGTTGCCGAACATTCTTCCTACACCCGTCCCGAAGAAGTAGAAGAATTCGTAAGCCGCACCGGTGTTGACTCCCTGGCGATCTCCATCGGTACCAGCCACGGCGCATACAAGTTCACCGCTGCACAGTGCACCAGAGACGAAAACGGCATTCTGGTTCCCCCGCCGCTGCGTTTCGACATTCTGGAAGAAGTAGGCAAGAGACTGCCCGGCTTCCCGATCGTTCTCCACGGCGCATCTTCCGTTCCCCAGGAATATGTTAAGGAAATCAACGCTCTCGGCGGTTCTCTGCCGGACGCTGTAGGTATTCCGGAATCCCAGCTGCGTAAGGCTGCTTCCATGGCAGTATGCAAGATCAACATCGACTCCGATATCCGTCTTGCACTGACCGCAGGTATCCGCCGCGTAATGCACGATCAGCCCGAGGTATTCGACCCCAGAACCTATCTGTCCGTTGCCCGTACAGAAGTTAAGAAGACCGTAGCACACAAGATCAAGAACGTACTCGGTTCTGACAACACTCTGTAATTCTAAACCGAATAGAAGCGTGGGTGGTTGGTCCGAGAGGTCAGCCTCCCACGTTTTTCAAAATAATCTTTAAACAAGTCAGGTGATCGTATGAAATGGAGTGGACAATACCGGGTTCTTGCCAATGATATAGACTGCAATCAGGTGGTTTCCGCCACAAAAATTCTTCAGTTTATGCAGGACGCAGCGTTCAGTCAGATGGAGGATAATTCCCCGTCCTATGACGATCTGTTCCGGCAGGGCCTTGCTTTTATTCTCAGTAAAATGCAGCTGCTCATCCACGCGCCGCTGTATTCCCATGACCGGATTACGGTGGAATCCTGGGCGTGTCCGTCCAAGGGATTGATTTTCCAGAGATGCTACCGTATTCTCAGAGGAGAACAGGTGATCGCGGAAGCGATTTCCGCCTGGGCACTTGCCGGTGTGCATGACCGCAAACTGCACAGAGTTACGGAAGTGGAACTGCATTACGGAACGGAAGAACCTCTGACGTTGGATGTTCCTGCCCGTATACGTATTCCGGCGGATCTGGAAATGAAGCTGGTGGGAGAACATACCGTGCAGTATGCGGACATTGATCAGAATATACATATGAACAATACCGTATACGCGGATATGCTCTGCAGCTGTATTCCCATGGAGAATATGCGTGTCAGCAGCCTGCACATCAACTACCAGACCGAAGCGCCACTGGGTGAAACCATCCGAATCTATCACGGCTGCGCCGGAGGTGTACATTATTTCCGTACCCTGTGCGGAAACGACAGTGTGAACATCGAAGCGGAAATGGTTGTCGAAAAAATTAAGTAATCCAATAGAAAAATGCCTGACTTTCTGCAGTACAGTGAGTCAGGTTTTTTGTTTGTATGCCGGAAAACCTTCATGATATCCGGGAAATCCGCATAATATAGAAAAGCGGAATAAACCAGCCGAAAGTGAGGGAACAGCATTTGAAAGATATACAGATATACGGAAGACCACCGAAAAAACACCGGAATGAAGATAAAAAACAACCGCGCCGATACGATACTGCGGATCTCATATTCCTGCTGGGTACGCTGATGGCAGTATTATTTCTGTACCGGATGACGGGGGGAATATCTTCGGATGCAGAGCTTCTCAAAACGGAACAGGAGCAGATCGCAGTGGCGGTGATGAGTACCAATGCTGCGGAAAGCGGCGGGGAGAGGGAAATCCTCCGGGAAGTGACGGGGGAACCCTTCGGTTATATGACGGGAGAATGGAATCTGTGGGAATATATCGGAGATCTCATGGCATCCCTGCTGATGGGCGGTTAATGGGGAAATATTACGGGCGAAACGGGAAGATGTTCTTCCATCGGAGGTTATTATGCGTTTCCGTATAGGTCCATGGTTCGTCGGACTGCTGTTTCTCCTGATCCTGCTGGACAAAACGGCATTGCCACTGGCTCTGGCTGCAGCGGTTGCCATTCATGAAGGCGGACATTTGCTGGCGGCGTGGCTTCTGGGGGCAAAATGCCGGGCGTTCCGGATAGGACTTACGGGGCTGACGCTGGACTTTGACTACAGCCGGCTCAGTTACGGAAGGGAATGTCTGATTCAGCTGGCAGGAAGCGGAGCAGGGTTGGTGTCCATATGGATCGCGGCGTGTTTCGGGGAAAGTATGGCGTACTACGCTGTTTGTGCGCTGTGTCTGAATATGATAAACCTGCTGCCGATCGTGGGATTGGACGGCGGAGCGGTGCTGTCGTCACTGCTGCATATGTGTATGGAAGAAACTGCGGCGGTACGGATATGCCGTGGAGTTTCCCTTGGGACAGCGGTATTTCTGTGGCTATGTGCGCTGTGGATATGCCTGCGGACGGAAGGGAATATTACGGTGCTGATCTGTGGGGTATTTTTCCTGGTGAAAAGCCTTCTGGCGTATGGAATACCGAAGGAAAGAGAATAGGGAAAACCGGACCTGTCTGTGAAAAGATAAGTCCGGTTTTTTGTATTCAGTTCATGTCACCGTGTACGGTAATGCTGCCGCCGGCAGAAGCGTCACCGTTGAGATCACCGTAAACAGTAATACTTCCTCCGATATCAGCATCACCGTTTAAGTCTCCTTCTATGGTGATGGACCCACTGGCGACGACATCACCATTGACACCACCTTCTACAGTAATATTTCCACCGTTTCCAGCGGATTTATCGGAGCAGGTGATATCACCATCGACATCACCAGTGATTGTCATGATACCGGTGCAGACAATGTCATTACCAATGTCTCCATAGATTGTCATCACACCACCATTACCGGCACAGGTGATTTCCCCGTCTATATCACTGTTAATTGTCATAATACCGTTGCATACAATATCATTGCGGATGCTGCCGTTGACAGTCATCACACCACCATTTCCGGCAATGGCAACAGTTCCGTATACATCCCCTTCCACATTCAGGGAAAAGGCACAGGACACATCTTCACAATTCCCCTTCAGAATGATCGTTATAAATTTCTGCAGATCAATGGGTATTTCATGCACCCGTACTCCATTTTTCTCCAAAACAATGCTGTAATCCCCGCCGTCAATGGGTATTTCCACGGTATTGTCCTCCATTACCGGCGTTTTTTCCTCCCCATCATTCTCCGCCGCATGAATTTCAATAGTGTGAGTCTCTGCATCTGTATTGGAAATCTCCACACGAACTCCGCCGTTGTCATAAACAATGGTGCCATTCTCATCAACAAAGGGACTTGCATCCGTTTTGTCAGCAGTTTCTTCTTTTCTGCCAGCCTGCGTGGTTTCCGCGATACCCAATAAATAAGAAATAGATTCCCCGAAAACTTCTGCGATCTTCGGAAGGGTCAGAATATCCGGCAAAGTCTCACTTCTTTCCCATTGGGAGATCGCCTGATGACTTACCCCCAGCTTGTCCGCCAGTTCCGCCTGTGTCAGTCCGAGATTCTTTCTCAGTTCCGCAATTCTCTGTCCGATTATAGTTTTGTCCGTCATATTGTAAAATCCTTTCAGAATAAAGGTATCTGTGCGCATCAGATTCTGTATCCAGTATACCAGTTCCCCCGGATTTTGTCAATCAAGTATTTACAGAATGGGAAATGCAAGCACTACTTGCAAAAAACTCCGGATGGATGTCCAACAATTCTATTGTCTTCTTTTGAAGTTTTTGAAAAGAAAGGGGTTCGGGGGAAGAAAAACTTTTTGCAAAAAGTTTTTATTCCCCCTTTTCAATATTCACTTACTTCAGCTCCAGAATGGGAGCCGCTTTTTCGGTTATGCACTCACGGTTGATGGTCACGGAAACAATATCCTTCCGGGAGGGAATGTCGTACATGATGTCCGTCATAACTTCTTCCAGAATGGAACGGAGTCCGCGGGCACCCGTGTTCCGTTCAATGGCTTTTTCTGCCACTGCCTGCAGACCGTCTTCGGTGAAATGCAGTTCCACATTGTCCATGGAGAACAGCTTCTGGTACTGCTTGGTAACGGCATTTTTGGGTTCCCTGAGAATTCTCACCAGTGCGTCGCGGTCCAGATTTTCCAGACCCACGATCACCGGCAGACGACCTACCAGTTCGGGAATCAGACCGAATTTTACAATATCGTGGGCGGATACATCCTTGAACACCGCCGTACTCTGCTTGTCTTTCTTGGTCTTGATGTCTCCGGAGAAACCAAGGGAAGACTGTCCCTTGCGCTGGTCAATGATCTGGTCCAGGGTGTCAAAGGCACCGCCGCAGATGAACAGAATGTTTTCCGTATTGATCTGAATGAATTCCTGGTTCGGATGCTTTCTGCCGCCCTGAGGGGGAACGTTGGCAACCGTGCCTTCCAGAATCTTCAGAAGTGCCTGCTGTACGCCTTCACCGGATACGTCGCGGGTGATGGAACGGTTTTCGCTGCGGCGGGAGATCTTGTCAATCTCGTCAATGTAAATGATGCCGCGCTCTGCCAGTTCAATGTCAAAATCCGCTGCCTGGATCAGCCGCAGGAGAATGTTTTCCACGTCTTCCCCCGCATAACCGGCTTCGGTCAGTGTGGTGGCATCGGCAATGGCGAAGGGAACTTCCAGTGTTTTCGCCAGCGTCTGGGCAAGGAAGGTCTTGCCGACACCGGTGGGACCGATGAGCAGTACGTTGCTCTTCTGGATATCCACTTCTTCCTCAGCGGGGAGGGCGTCGGTGTCTTTCTTATGACGGCTTGCCGCTTCCAGCTTCCGGCGCATATCGTTGTGAAGCAGACGTTTGTAATGGTTGTATACCGCAACGGATAAAGCGATCTTGGCGCTGTCCTGACCGATGATATATTCATCCAGAGCCGCCTTCATTTCGTGGGGCGTGGGCAGAGCTTCGGCGGAAAGGGTACGGGAAGGATTCTCGTTTTCCGCGCTCATGTGATCGAAAATAATATCGTTGCAGGCGTCAATGCATTTGTCGCAGATGTACAGTCCTGTGGGAGAGGGAATCAGGAATTCCACGTCGTTTTCCCCTCTTCCGCAGAAGGAACAGCCGCGATCAATTTTGATTCTGCCTGTATGGGAATTCTGAGCCATGGGTAACCAAGCCTTTCTTTGGAATTACGGACGATGCTCGATAACCTTGTCGATCAGACCGTATTCGCAGGCCTGTGCCGCAGTCATGAAGTTGTCACGTTCAGTGTCCAGCGCAATGATGTCGATGGGCTTGCCGGTGTTCTTGGCAAGGATGGAGTTCAGGTTTTCTCTGGTGCGCAGAATGTGATCGGCATGGATCTTGATGTCGGATGCCTGACCCTGCATGCCGCCAAGAGGCTGATGGATCATGATTTCGCTGTTGGGCAGTGCCAGACGCTTACCCTTGGCACCGGAGGACAGCAGGAATGCGCCCATGCTGGCAGCCATACCGATACAGGTGGTGGAAACGTCGCACTTTACGAAATTCATGGTATCGTAAATTGCCATACCGGCAGAAACAGAGCCGCCGGGGCTGTTGATATACAGATTGATATCTTTGTCGGGGTCCTGGGATTCCAGATAAAGCAGCTGTGCAACAACGAGGGAAGCGGTGGCGTCATTCACTTCATCGGACAGAATAATAATACGATCATTCAGCAGACGGGAGTAAATATCGTAGGAACGTTCTCCTCTGCTGGTTTGTTCAACGACCATGGGTACAAGTGCCATATATGATCCTCCTTGAGTAATTTTGGATTTCTTTAGTAAAAATACCACTACCGCTGCCCGATCGAAAAGACAGCGGTATGGTTGCAGTAAAATACCGGGAATTATTCGGAAACTTCGGGTGCAGCTTCGGTAACAACAGCCTTTTCCTTAACCAGGTCAACAGCCTTCTTTACCTTCAGATCTTCTGCGATAGCGTCAGCAGCAACCGCTTCCTTGATCTTATCCAGCTCCATATTATATGCTTCAGCCAGACGCTTGTATTCTTCTTCGGTCTCTTCATCGGAAACAACGATGTTTTCCAGTTCAGCGATCTTTTCCAGAGCCAGTCTGGTCTTTACCTGACGTTCTGCATCGGGACGCATATTCTTACGGAGAGTGTCGAGATCCATGCCGGTGTACTTGAAGTAGGTAGCCAGATCCAGACCCTGCATACGCAGACGGTTGTCGTAGTCACGTACGAAGTTTTCGGTTTCGTTTACGAACATACATTCGGGAATGTCGCAAACCAGTTTTTCGCCCAGTGCATTGATGATCTGTTCTTCCACAGCAGCATCAGCAGCCTTTGCGTGTCTTTCGTTGATTTTAGCCTTGATGTCGGCCTTGTATTCATCCAGAGTATCGAATTCGGAAACATCCTTCGCGAAATCGTCGTCCAGAACGGGCAGTTCGTTGAACTTCAGAGCGTTCAGCTTGCACTTGAATACAGCTTCCTTGCCCTTGAGTTCTTCTGCATGGTAATCTTCGGGGAAGGTTACGGTTACATCGAATGCATCGCCGATGCTGTGACCGACGATCTGTTCTTCAAAACCGGGAATGAACTGGTTGGAGCCCAGCTTCAGGTCGTGACCTTCTGCCTTGCCGCCGGCAAATGCAGTACCGTCAACAAAACCTTCGAAGTCGATGTTGGCGATGTCGTCCATAGCGGCAGCACGGTCGGTGATTTCGATCATACGGGAGTTACGGGCCTGAACGCGGCTCAGTTCATCGTTGATTTCTTCTTCGGTAGCTTCCTTGTTTTCGCGGGTTACGGGGAGACCCAGGTAATCAGCGATTTCAGCTTCGGGCTTGGTGAAGAAGGTAGCGGTCAGCACAACGCCGTTTTCGTCGATGGTTTCAACGTCGAATTCGGGCTGGCTTACGATTGTCTTTTCGAAGTCCTTAACAGCATCGGTATATGCTGCGGGGATCACTTCGTTGATGGCGTCTTCATAGAAAACTTCCTTGCCGTACATCTTTTCCACAATAGCGCGGGGCGCCTTGCCCTTACGGAAACCGGGAATGGTGATGTTCTTCACGGACTTCTTGTATACCTTATTGATAGCTGCCTCGAATGTAGCATGATCTACATCAAAGGTAATTTTGTACTGATTGGCAGCAATGGACTCAGTGGATTTAACACTCATGGATATAAACCTCCGAAATTTTAATCTAATTTACATAGCTTTCTACATTGTACCTTTTTTTTATACATAAGTCAATGCGGAAAACGGAAAAACATTTGAAAAAAATGTAAAACTTTATGTGTAAAACGGCAATTTTTTCCTTTTTTTCTCAAATGGGGGTAAAAAGCGGGATAAAATCCAGGTAATCGGCGGCGATCAGGACAAACTGTACACCGCGGTAGTCAACTGTGGCGGGGAGAAGATAATTCCCGTGAATGTGTCCGTAGAAGCACCGTCTGATTCCGTGGGAAACCAGTACATCCACAAACTCCTCACAGATGAAATTCCCGAAGACCGGGGGGAAATGGAGGTACACCAGAATCTCCCTGTCCTCGCTGCCACGCAGTTTTTCCGCTTCTGCAATACAGAATTCCAGCCGCAGCTTCTCCCGTGCCACGATCTTGGCATATTCGGCAGTGTTGACGGTATTCTGCAGCTTTTCTTCAATGAACCAGCCCCGTGTTCCGCAGATGATTCCGTTTTCCACGGCAAAGGCATTGTTGTGAAGAAAATCTATGGACTGCACACCGATTTCCTCACAGAACCGGTGCATCTTGGTAACGGTGGTCCACCAGAAATCGTGATTGCCTTTGCCCAGCAGTTTTCTGCCCGGCAGGGATTCCAGAAAGAGGAAATCCGTTTTCAGCTCATCAAAATTCATCGCCCAGGAAATATCCCCCGGCAGGATCACCGTATCCTTATCCGTCACCACGGCACGCCAGCGTTTTTCGATTTTCTCTGTATACCCCGTCCAGCGTCTGCCGAAAATCTCCATGGATTTGGGCACGGATCCGGACAGGTGCAGATCACTGATGGAGAAAACGGACATCAGTGCCGGAAGGGAACAGCCGCCATTTCGCAAGGCTTGACCACTTCAGTGAAACGGACGGGCAGGGTAAGTGTGCGCAGAAGGGGAGCGGGAATTTCCGTGTCGGTTTTTTCAGCCAGCGTATGCAGAATTTCTTCGATTTCCATACCATCGGTATCAATATCCAGAGAAGCGCATACGTCAGCGGCAAACTTGTACGGGCTGGCGGTGGAAGCAAGCACAACAGGGCGATTGTCCCCGGATGCCGCACGGTATTTGTGTACGCATCCAAGTCCTACAGCGGTGTGGGGGTCAACCAGATAACCGTGATCAGCGAAGGTGGACTTGATCACATCGGCGGTTTCTTCTTCGGTGAGATAGTAACCGGAGAAAACAGCACGCAGCTTTTCCATGATTTCGGCGGGTACGGTGTATTTGCCGTCCTTGTTCAGGGCAGCCATCAGATCCTTTGTCACATCCGCACCGCACAGCTTGTACAGCAGACGTTCCAGGTTGGAGGAGATCAGAATATCCATGGAAGGAGACATGGTCTTGTGGAATTCTCTGGTCTTGTCGTATACACCGGTTTCGATGAAGTCGGTCAGAACATTGTTGGCGTTGGATGCACATACCATATGACCGATGGGCAGACCCATTTCACGGGCAATGTAAGCGGCGAAAATATTGCCGAAGTTGCCGGTGGGTACACAAACAACGATTTCGTCACCGTTCCGGATGGTACCGTTTTTCAGCAGATCACAGTAAGCGGAAACATAGTAAACCACCTGCGGAACCAGACGGCCCCAGTTGATGGAGTTGGCGCTGGAGAAGAAGAAACCGGCTTCCTCTGCTTTTTTCGCCAGTTCAGCATCGGAGAAAATGGCTTTTACACCGGACTGGGCATCGTCAAAATTGCCTTCCACAGCGGCTACATATACGTTACTGCCTTCCTGGGTGGTCATCTGCATTTTCTGCATACGGCTTACCCCTTCATCGGGATAGAAAACAACCATCTTCACGCCGTCCACATCTTTATAACCTTCCAGTGCAGCCTTGCCGGTGTCGCCGCTGGTAGCTACGAGAATGTACGCGGTCTTTTCTTCGCCGGTCATTTTCAGTGCTCTGGACAGCAGCCGGGGCATGATCTGCAGTGCCATATCCTTGAACGCACAGGTGGGACCGTGCCACAGTTCCAGAGAATGAATGCCGTCCGCGATGGGATGGAGAGGAGCAGCACCGCCGGGGAAACGATCTGCGGCATATGCCTTGGCGCAGTCTTCCGCAAGAGCTGCCTTGTCGTAATCCGTCAGGAACAGGGAGAGAATGTAGGCTGCTCTTTCGGCATAGTCCATATCCAGCAGCTTTTCCATGTCACCGTGGGTCAGGGCAGGGATTTCAGCGGGGATAAACAGACCGCCGTCGGATGCCAGACCTCTTTTGATGGCTTCGGCAGCGCTTAATGATGCGGGGGAGGGGGAATTGTCTCTTGTGCTGATGTACTTCATTTTTTGAATCTTCTTTCCTATATATGATATTTGTTTTCTTTTTCAAACCTTACAGGGCATCTGTCAGAAACCGGCAGGCATTTTTGTAAAACAGCTTTTCGATCCGGTCATCGGAATATCCGAGCCGATGCAGTCCGGGAATCAATGCAGGGAGCGATGCGATATCCGGCAGATCCTCCGGCGTTTCAGCACCATCGAAATCACAGCCAAATGCCACATGGTCTTCACCGCATAACCGGATGCAGTATTCTATATGCCGCAGAACATCCTCTGCAGTAACCTTCTCTGAGGTACTCAGAAACCGCACATACAGATTGATGCCCACAATCCCGCCTGTTTGGACCAGGCGCCGCAGCTGTTCATCGGTAAGATTCCGGCGGTGGGGGGTAAGGGCGTATGCATTGGAATGGGAAGCGCATACCTGACCGGGATATTGTCCGGCGAGGGTGAGAATGGCATCGGCTGTCGGGAGGGATGCGTGGGAGATATCCACAATCATACCGCGGGACAATGCTTCTTCCACCATGTTTTTCCCGAAATCCGTCAGTCCGTTTTCCGTATTGTGCGCACCGCCGATACAGGAATTGCCGCCCCAGACAGGTGTGATCAGCCGTACACCGGCATCATACAGCAGACCCAGTCTTTCCGGCTGTCCGTCCAGTATCCGGGCGTCTTCCACAGTCAGAACAAAAGCGGTATGCCGGGCAGGATCCGCCAGAAAATCCCGGAGCATATGCCCGTCTGTGCAAAGCATACTGTCGTTTTTCTCACATTCATCCAGAAAATTACGCCGGACACGGAAAAACTGCTGCCAGCCCTGTTCGTCGGTCAGATGGGAATCGGTATACACAGCGGCGCATTGTATGTATTTGTCAAAAACAGATGCTCTGTGCAGCGAAACGGCACACTCCCTGTTGTCAGCCAGCTTCCAGCGGTTCTGGTACAGGGCAACGGCAGTGTCGCAGTGGAGATCGCAGAGATGCATAAAAACCTCACAACAGATCAGTAATGATTCCGACGGTAGCCAGGTGTTTTCCGTACCGCGTCGGGATAATGGCGGATTTCCAGTACTTCCGCCGAATCTTTGGCGGGGGAGAGATATACTTCGATGACATCCAGCCGGGGAATGTACCGCGGGAGCAGTTCCGGATGATCGTGAAGATACCGGGATGCCATGGTCAGCATATGCTCTTTTTTTGTATAGGTAACCGCATTGGCAGGACGACCGAATTTGTCCGGTGCATCCGGCAGAGCGCGTCTGGTTTTCACTTCCGCAAAGACAAAGTAGGTGTCGTCGCATGCCAGTATATCCGCTTCACATCCGGCGGCATATACATTGCGGTCGATGATCGTAAACCCCTTTTCTTCCAGATACCGTACAGCAGCGTCTTCACCGATTCTGCCAAGGGTTCGTTTGTTTTCTTTCATGAACGGGAGTCCTGTTCTTTTGCCCGTTCTTCGGCAAGCCATTTCTCCAGCTTTTCCCGATCCTTTCCCAGAAAACCGAGGAAGGAACGGCGGTGGCAGGGGGCAGGACCGAAGCGGTATACAGCCAGCTTGTGGGCTTTGGTGGGATACCCCTTGTGTCCGGCGAATCCGTATGCGGGATATTCCTTTTCCATATCTTCGCACATCCGGTCACGGGTTACCTTGGCAAGTACGGATGCCGCTGCGATGCTTTGGGAAATGGCATCCCCATGCACCACTGCGGTACAGGGAAGGGTGAATCCCCTTGTCTGGTTGCCGTCGATCAGAAGATGATCCGGCACAACGCCCATGGCTTCAATGGCACGGCGCATGGCAAGGAGGGAAGCGTTCAGAATGTTATATTCATCAATTTCCGCAGGGGAAGCTTCACCGATCCCCCAGTACAAAGCCTGTTCGGTAATGATGGGGTACAAAGCCTCGCGCTTTTTTTCGGTCAGCTTTTTGGAATCATCCAGACCGGGAATCACAGTGTCCGGCGCCAGAATACAGGCGGCGGCAACCACAGGACCGGCAAGAGGTCCCCGTCCGGCTTCATCCACACCGCAGATCCGTTCCGTCCCGATTTTGCGGAAACCGGCGTCAAATGTATAATCCAGCATAATTCACTCCGTTTCGGAAGCATCCGCCGGCTTTGCGTTTGGAACTTCCAGGGTGATCCTGCCGATTTTTGCACCGCGGAATTCATCCAGAACAATGGCGGCGGCACGTTCCGTATCCAATTCTCCGCCGGAGAGGAGAAAACCGCGCTTTTTTGCCACCGCTTCCAGCAGTTCGTGAGGCGGCAGACCGGCGAGATTGTCTTTAACCAGCTTGTAGCGTGTACAGAACGCATCGGGCGCTGTTTCCATCAGACGGTGACAGAGGATACCGGCAAGGGTTTCCGTGTCCAGAATATCGTCCTTGATGGCACCGGTAACGGCGAGGTTTTCACCGATACGCTGGTCGTCAAACTTGGGCCACAGTACGCCGGGCATATCCAGCAGATCAATCCCGGATTTGGTGGGAACCCACTGCTTGGTCATGGTAACGCCGGGACGGTCTTCCACTCTGGCTTTTTTGCCGCCGCTGAGACGGTTTACCAGAGAAGATTTTCCCACATTGGGAATCCCCACCATCATGGCACGCAGTTTTCGTCCGCTCATGCCTTTTTCTTCATAGCGGCGGAGTTTGTCCGACAGAATCTGCCGAACCGTGGGACCGATGGCATTCAGTCCCTCTCCGGTTACACAGTCGATGGCAAGGGCGTGACTGCCGGCTTTGCGGTATTCTTCGATCCAGCGCTTGGTCAGGACAGGATCGGCAAGAGAGGATTTGTTCAGTAATGTCAGCAGAGGTTTTCCGGAGGTCAGGGATATGATTTCCGGATTGCGGGAGCTGTGGGGAATGCGCGCATCCAGCAATTCGATGACAATATCCACAACAGAAAGATTTTCGGTGATCAGACGGCGGGTTTTCGCCATATGCCCCGGAAACCACTGTATAGTCTGAGATGGCATAGAGTTGTTGACCTTTCTAATTATTCGAGAAGTCCGAATTCATCAATGGGGAACAGACGGAGATAGGCTTTTCCCACAACACAGCGTTTGTCAATGGTACCGATCTCCACCTGACGGCTGTCACCGGAGGCGTTGCGGTTGTCCCCCATGACAAAAATTTCGTTTTCCGGTACGATGACATGGAAAATACCGTCGATACTCATGTTGTATTCCGCGCGAAGTGTGCTGTAGTTCGGATCCAGAAACCGATACGGCTCTTCCACGACTTTGCCGTCCACCTTCAGGGTCCAGGTATTGAAGTCGATCTCCACACTCTGTCCGCCGGTGGCGATCACACGCTTGACAATGGGATCTCCGTAAGGATCGGCGGTGACATCATGTACCACCACAATATCCCCGACAGCCGGTTCGTAAAACAGATCGGAAATGAACAGATACTGTCCCTCGGCAAGGGTGTGATCCATGGACTGACCTTCCACAATGTTCAGTCTTCCCAGAAAAGAGAAGCCGAGCATGACAACAATGGTAACCGTGGCAACCACTTCCAGAAGATCGTAGATCTCCCATAAGAGTTTTTTCGTTTTTTCGGAAACAGCCGGTTTTTTGGGCTGTTCTTCCGGCATATCTATTTTATCATTCATAGCGCTGCTCCTTTCAGAATCCGCAGATTACCGTACGATCATATCGGCAAGCAGAGTGCTGCCATCGGGATTGTAATTGTCGGCGGCAATACAGTGGTCTTCTGTGAAAATTGTACCGGATACGGTTTTTGCAGAGTCGTACAGGAAATAGGGAACCGGTTCGGGAGAATGGGTACGGATCTCCACCGGTGTGGGATGGTCGGGGAGACACAGAATCTTGAAATCTTCTCCGGTGGATTCCAGATATGCCAGTACGGGAGCGAGAACTTCCGCATCGATCTTTTCAATGGCGCTGACTTTCTGTTCCGCTTCTCCCTGATGACCGCATTCGTCCGGTGCTTCTACGTGAACATAGACGAAATCGTGACCGCTTTTGAATGCTTCGATAGCTGCAAGACCTTTTCCGGTGTAGTTGGTGTAATAGTTGCCGGTGGCGCCTTCCACGGAAATTACATCGCATCCGGCACATACGCCGATCCCCTTGATCAGGTCAACCGCGCAGACAACCGCACCGCTTACACCCCATTTTTCAGCGAAGTTGGGAAGTGCGGGCTTTCTGCCGGGACTCCACAGCCAGGGTGAGTTGGCAGGACGCAGACCTTTTGCCTTGCGCGCCTGATTCACCGGATGATCCTTCAGCACATCGTAACCTTTTTTCATGAATTCCAGGAATTCCGCACCGCCGTTGTCCGCCTTGGGCAGGAAATCACCAATGCGCTGACCGAGATGGTCGTGGGGACGGTCGAAATTATAGGTAGGATCTGCATTTTTCCAGAGCATACAGTGACGGTAGCTGACACCGGTGTGCAGTTTTCTGCCTTCCATGGGCAGTGCTTCGTTCAGAGCCGCAACCAGCTGTGCCGCTTCTTCGGTGGTAATATCCCCGGAGCTGTGGTCGATGATGATTCTGTCCTCGTAGTTTTCCTCGTCTTCGCTGAGGGTTACCACATTGCAGCGGATGGCGGTATCGTCTTCGTCCATGTGCAGACCGAGGCTCATGGCTTCCAGAGGAGAACGACCCTTGGAATATGTACGGGGATCATAGGACAGGATGGCAAGGTTGGCAGTGTCGCTTTCGGGCACCATGCCGGCGGGTACATTGAGAACGGTACCGCATACGGATTTCTGTGCCAGCATATCCATGGTGGGCTTATGAGCAGCCTCCATAGGGGTTTTGTCACCCAGAAGGGGAATCTTCCGGTCAGCCATACCGTCCGGGATGAGAACAAAGTATTTCATATATATTGAATCCTCCAACCAACAGGAATACAGCACCCGGATACAGGCCATGGTACCATTATTCCCAGTATATATCATCTTTATTATTATATTATAACACAACCCGTAGTTTTTCACAAGGAATCTGAAGAAATTTTCCTGTATAAATATTCCCAAAAAATCGCATTTTCGGCGCGTAAAATTATTGACAATTTTCTCAGAGAAAATCAAAAAAGGACTTGCAATTCCGGGAAACATATGGTACAATATATAGGTCTATGATAATGCTTGCATGCGTACCCTCTCAGGCGCAGACAGGCTTTGTTTCGGATATCATTCCGTAAAAAATGAAAGGGAGAAATATTATGCCTAACATTAAGTCCGCAAAGAAGCGTGTAAAGGTTATCGCTACCAAGACTCTGCAGAACAAGATCTTCAAGACCCAGCTCCGTACTATCGTTAAGAAGTTCAACGCAGCTGTAGAAGCCGGCAACAAGGATGAAGCAGTTATCGCTTACAAAGCAGCTGTTAAGAAGGTTGACCAGGCTGTTGCCAAGAATATTCTGCACAAGAATAATGCAGCTCACAAGAAGAGCGAATTTACTCTGAAGCTGAATAACATGGCGTAAGACCACATAAAGACCCATAAAACTGTACACCTTTGGGATTTGCTCCCCCGAAGGTGTATTTTTTTGTCACTTCACATATTTTTTACAGACGTGGAATTGACATGGGTATGTTTTTTTGTTATACTATATCAATATTACAGACAAAAGAGGTGCCATGATGAGAGACGCAAAAACACTGGCATATATCAATATGTTTGCCGTTCTGGGGGCGATCCCCACACTGATGGAGATCGTGCCGGAGGCAAAAACCATTTTGGGCAAATCCGCCTGTTCCGTGGGGATCGCGGTAAAGGGCGGACCGAGCGCCACACTGACCTTTGCATCCGGACACTGTGTCATGAAGGAAGGCTGTGAGGACTGTGCGATCAAGCTGCCTCTGGGAAGTCCCGAAAAATTCAACGGTATGATCGACGGAACCGTAACCCCCATCCCGTCAAGAGGGTTCACGCATCTGCCGTTTCTGCTGAAAAAATTCATGAAAATCACCGACCTGCTGTCTCAATACCTCCGTCCGAGCGAAGAAGACCTGGCAGATGCGGAATTCAAAAAGCGCAGTACCACACTGATGTTCGGTGTTATTGCCAGAGCCATCGTGCAGATCGGCAATCATGATAAAGTTGGTATGGCAAGCGCATCCTACATTACGGACGGCGCGGTGAAAATGGCCATCGAAAACGGTCCTTCTGCTGCCATTCTCTGCAAAAATCATCATCTCGGCTACAGTAAAAAAGTACCGGAAAAGTTTACATCCTATATGACCTTTGCCGATATGGAAACGGCGAGGGATCTGTTTGACGGCAAAATCAACAGCGTTGCCACAGTAGGACTCGGCGGTGTCAGAATCGGCGGCATGGTATCCCAGGTGGACAACGTGAATCGGATTCTGGACAGAGTTGCTCTGTATCTTGCATAAGGAGGTAATGATCATGCATGAAGTTTATACCCACCCCAACAGTCAGGCGCAGTTCAGGAGAGCCGCCAAGGTAATTCCCTCCGGTGTATACGGGCATCTGGGTCCGGCGGAAGGCTGTTTTATTCCCGTGGAAGCGTTCCCCCTGTTTTCCGACCATGCAAAGGGCAGTTATTTCTGGGACGTGGACGGACACCGGTATATCGACTATATGTGTGCCTTCGGTCCCAATATTTTGGGATACAACGACCCCGATGTGGACGAAGCGGCAAGAAAACAGCGTGAAAAAGGCGACTGTACCACCTCCCCCTCCACCGTCATGATCGATTTTGCGGAACTGCTGGTAGATACGGTGAAATCCGCGGACTGGGCATTTTTTGCGAAAAACGGAAACGATGTAACAACCCTGGCGATTATGGCATCCCGTGCATACACCCATCGGAAAAAGATCGTTTTCTTCAAGGGTTATTACCATGGTGTAGCGCCCTGGACACAGAAAATTGATTATGCCGGTGTCATCGAGGAAGATGTGGCCAATAACATCTACATCCCCTGGAACGATGCGGCAGCACTGGAAAGAGTGTTTGCGGAACATAAGGACGAAATCGCCGCTGTTATTGCCCAGCCTTATATGCATGGCAATTTCATGGACAACGAACTGCCGGCAAAGGGATTCTGGCAGAAGGTCCGCAAGCTGTGTACGGAAAACGATACTGTACTGGTAGTGGACGATGTTCGTGCCGGATTCCGTCTGGATATGGCGGGCAGCGACCATTATTTCGGCTTTGAGGCGGATCTGATCTGTTTCTGCAAGGCGATTGCCAACGGATATAACGTATCTGCCCTGTGCGGTAAGGAATTCATGAAGAATACCATTTCCTCCATGTCCTACACCGGCAGTTACTGGATGTCCGCCGTACCTTTTGCGGCAGGTATTGCCTGTATCGAGAAAATGAAGAAGCTGAACTGTCCCCAGATTCTGATTGACAAAGGCGGACAGCTGAAAAGAGGACTGGTAAAAGCTGCGGCGGATTACGGCTATGATCTCCGTGTAACCGGCGTTCCCTCCCTGTTCTATATGCGTCTGGCGGACGATCCCACACTGATGCTGCATCAGGCATGGATCGCGGAATGTGTAAAGAGGGGCGTGTTCTTCACCAACCACCACAACCATTTCATCAACGCCGCTCTGACGGATGCGGATATCGCGGAAACTGTGGAAATCGCAAGAGAAGCCTTTGAAGCCATTCAGAAAAAATAATTCCGGAAAATCTCCTGCAAAAAATTGCGTTTTCCTGTATACTGTATAAAAATAAAATACTGCCACCGGGTAGAGAATGTATGATCAAGCATTCGCAGGCATATCGTTAGGTCTTTGAAGATATGCTGCGGATGCTTTTTTTAGGAAAATATGGAGGATTTTATGAAAATACTGTCATCTTTCAAAGATCTGAACCGTTCTGAACGGATCCTGTGGATTGTTTCGGTCATTGTTGTTACCCTGTCTTTTCTTCTGGTGCCGGAGAGGGATTATCTGACACTCACCGCATCCCTGATCGGTGTTACAGCTCTGATATTTGTCGCCAAGGGGTATGTGATCGGACAGGTGCTGACCGTGGTGTTTGCGGTGTTCTACGGGATTATTTCCTTCTGGTTCCGATATTACGGGGAAATGATCACCTACCTGTGTATGACTTCCCCCATTGCCATTCTGTCCGTCATCTCCTGGTACCGCCATCCTTACCGGGATTCAGCTGAGGTGGAAGTGAACCGGGTGACGAAGAAGCAGATCGTATGTATGTGGGTACTGGCGGTCGGTGTTACTGCGGTATTCTGGTTCATCCTGAAAGCCATGGGAAACGCCAATCTGCTGTTCAGTACCGTTTCCGTAACCACCAGTTTTCTGGCGTCCTATCTGACATTTCTCAGAAGTCCCGGTTATGCACTGGCGTATGCTGCCAATGATGTGGTATTGATCATCCTGTGGATCCTGGCGGCACGGGAGAATGTGTCCTATCTGCCCATGACTGTGTGTTTTGTCATGTTCTTTATCAATGACCTGTACGGTTTTCTGAACTGGCGGAAAATGCGGAACAGACAGGCGGAAGTCTGAAAAAAACAGGAACCGAAAATGCCGTTTCCGCATAAACTGATGGGGTAAGGCGGGTGTAATGCCAGCATACGGACAGAAATATCCGAAAAAAATTAAAATTCCTCTTGACGAAATTTGACGCAGCTATTATAATAATATTGGTATGGAAGGGAGTGGTGAAAATGGCTGGCAGTAAGACGGGCAGAATCATTCTGAAAGGTGTATTTCTGTTATTGGTACTGTACTCCTGTGTCATCTGGACGGGGGCAGCCGATTCCGTCGGAGAAGTGCTGTATCACCAGGATTTTTCCGTAATATCTTCCGCATCCGCAGCCGGTGTTGAGGCAGGCGCCAATACAAGCGGCGGTGAAGTGGCGGTCAGAGATGCGGCACTGGCAGTCCGCGGTCACGACGCCCATCGTGTATATGCGATTCTGCCGGAGACAGCAGACCTTCCCGATACTTATACATACGAAGTGACCTTCCGTTTCACGCCCCGTGATGAAGGTGTTGTGGAAAACGGATATATCAGTTTTCTGCTGTCCTGCGCGGGTGAAGACCTGTCCGAAGTCCTTGGCTTCCGGATCCGTACCAACGGGAATGTGGAGGTGGAAAACACCCATCAGCAGAAAGAAAGTCTCGGCGTGCTCCCGGAATCTTTCCTTGCGAAAATGGAAGCGGGAGAAGCGGTTCATGTGGTCATCCCCGTAAAGGATAACGATATACGCAGCATCACACTGATTTCCGGCGAGGAAAGCTGCAGCATACATAGAAACGAAGACCTGGCGCTGGTACCGGACAGCCGTCTGGGATTCTGTGTGCGGAATGCTTATGTTGACGTGGAGGAAGTGTGGATCGTAAACGGCACGGACTATACGGAAAAAACAGGCGTGTATGCCGGGGATTCCTATGCGAATGACGGAAATCTCGGAGAACCGGATGAGCCTTATTACGCACCGGCTACCGGGGAACAGAACTGGCTGTGGATTTGTCTGACGGTCAGCGGTGTGTTCCTGATTATGAAGCGAAGATATTGCAGATAGAACAAAAATATTGTATAAGGAAGTTGAATTGTGTATGGAGAGAGTGATGATTATCGGTCCCAGAGGGGCTGGTAAGTCTACGTTGGCGAAAAAGCTGTCGGATATAACCGGACTGCCCGCATTGCATCTGGATAAGCTGTACTGGAACAGTGAAGGGGAGAGTTTGTCCATTGCGGACTTTGACAGGCTGCTTGCCGAAGAAATTGCGAAAGACCGGTGGATCATTGACGGGAACTACAGCAGGGCACTGAACGGTATGCTGAACAGAAGCGATACGGTGATTTTTCTGGATTATTCAAAGTTTTCCTGTGTCCTGGGCGTGATTTCACGGACATTACGGGGCGCGCGTCTGCATCATACCAATGTGGCGGAGGGATATTCCGGCAGGCTTGATTTTTCCTTTCTGAAAGCCATATGGCGTACGGCGGATAAAAACAGGCAGAGGTATTACACCATGCTGGAAAAGGTGGAGGACACAAAGGTTGTGATCCTGAAAAAACGCCGGGAATGCAGAAAGTTCCTTGCGGAGATGAAAAAATAACGGGTCTTACAGATCCCGTACCGTCCGTTTGCGGGTTTGCGGCAAATGGACGGAGATAGAGTGTTTGGAGAGTGTTTTTAGCACTCTTTTTTTGTGTTCACGAATTGTTAACGGATAGGATTTATATTCCTGTTGATTTGAGCGCCGTAAAATGGTAATCTTATTGCAGAAATTAGCACTCACATGATTACAGTGCTAATTCACGCGTGAAAATCAACCTCACAAACGCTTGCGAAAGAAATGAGGAGGTGAAGAGGTTGCACGAGGATAACAACATTTTAAGTGAACGAAAGAAACTGATTCTCAAAGCGATCATTGATGCGCATATTGAGAACGGGGAACCGGTGGGAAGCAAATTCCTGATGCAGACCAAGCAGATCGCGTATTCGTCTGCTACCATCCGCAACGAGATGGCGGAGCTGGAGGACATGGGCTACCTGGAACAGCCTCACACATCCGCAGGACGGATTCCGTCGGAAATGGGGTATCGGTTTTACGTCAATTCTCTGGTGGATCGCTACAACCTGACGCAGAACGAGATCGCCGAACTGAAGCAGATGCTGAAAGTGAAGCAGGTCGAGGTGGATACCATTCTGCAAAGCGCCATGCAGCTGGCATCCCGGCTGACCAACTATACCGCGATGGCACTCAAGCCCAGACAGATGCGGATCTTAGTGGACCGGTACGAACTGATGCGGCTGGACGAATGTACATTGGTGCTGATCATGGTGATCGGGCAGACCATCAAAACCAAGCATATCCGTTCCCAGATTCCGGTCACTCAGGAAGCCGGCATTCGCCTTGCCGTTGTGCTGAACGAAAAAGCAACCGGCAAAACAGCGGAAGAATTCACCATGCCCCTGCTTATGGAAATGGAAGCCATGATGGGGGAATACGAATTCTTGGTCGCGCCTGTAATGAAGGGCATCTGCGAAACGATCACATCCTTTGACGGCGGCGAGATACGCTTTGACGGGATCAACCGTCTGCTGTCCTATCCGGAATATTACGATATGGAACGGCTGAAGGAGCTGTTGGCGCTGTTTGAAAGAAAGGATGACCTGCTGCGGATTCTGTCCGAGGAAACCGGCGTCAATATGTCGGCGGACGAAAAGGTGCAGATTTATATCGGCAGAGAAAATCTGGTGAAGATCATGGACAACTCCACGCTGATCTTCAAAACCATCCGACACCAGGGCATACCGGTTGGCGCAATCGGCATTATCGGTCCCACGCGAATGGACTATAAGCGGGTGATTGCCATGGTGGACAGCCTGACAAAAGGAGTAAGCAATATTCTGGCGGAAGGGGATATCACCCCCGGACTGCCGGATGGCAATAAGTAAAAAAGAAACAGAAAATACAGGAGAAAACATGACGGAAGAAAAGATGACGCCGGAGACCGAAGAAACGGTTCCCACGGAGGCGGCAAATGAAGAATCCGTTTCCAAAGAGGCGGATACACCTGCCGCAGAGGCGGATAACGGAAAAAAAGATAAGAAAGCGGATAAAAAGCTGAAGGCGGAACTGGAAGAAGTCAAGAAGGCACTGGAAGCTGAACAGAAGCGTGCGGAAGAACTGAATGACAAGTATCTCCGCCTGTGTGCCGAATACGACAATTTCCGCAAGCGTTCCCAGAAGGAAAAGGAAAACACCTACGGCGATGCGGTAACGGATACACTCACCGGACTGCTTCCCGTAATCGACAACCTGCAGTATGCTGCCAAATACGGCAACGCGGATCCGGCACAATTTGCGGAGGGCGTCAAAATGATTCTGGATAAACTGCCGGAAAACCTGGAAAAGCTGAACATCAAACCCTTCGGCGTACCGGGAGACACCTTCGATCCCAACCTGCACAATGCTATTCTCCACGTGGACGATGAAGCATACGGCGAGGGCGAGATCGTGGAAGTTCTGCAGGGCGGCTATATGTACGGCGAAAAAGTGATCCGGTATGCTATGGTAAAGGTAGCAAACTGAGATACACAAAGGATCATTCACGAAATAAAACTGTAAAAATTCATTTATATAAAAGCATGGAGGCTTATTATGTGAAAGATTATTGGCATAGATTTAGGTACAACCAACTCTTGTGTTGCCGTTTTTGAAGGCGGCGAACCGACTGTTATTCCGAATCCGGAAGGCGCAAGAACCACTCCTTCCGTTGTTGCATTCTCCAAGACCGGAGAACGTATGGTAGGTCAGGTGGCAAAGCGTCAGGCAATCACCAACCCCGACCGCACCATCATGTCCATCAAGCGTGAAATGGGCAGAAACTACAATGTTGCTATCGATGACAAGCAGTATACGCCTCAGGAAATCTCCGCTATGATCCTGCAGAAGCTGAAGGCAGACGCAGAAGCATATCTGGGCACTTCCGTTACACAGGCGGTTATCACCGTTCCTGCTTATTTCTCCGATGCACAGCGTCAGGCTACCAAGTATGCCGGTAAGATCGCCGGTCTGGAAGTTCTCCGTATCATCAACGAACCCACCGCAGCTGCTCTGGCATACGGTATGGATAAGGAAAACGAACAGCGCATTATGATCTACGACCTGGGCGGCGGTACATTCGACGTATCCCTGCTGGAAATCTCCGACGGCGTATTTGAAGTTCTGGCCACTGCCGGCAACAACAAGCTGGGCGGCGACGACTTTGACGCACGCATCATGGACTGGATTGCAGAATCCTTTGCCAAGGAAAACGGCGGCATCGACCTGCGCAAGGACAAGATGGCGCTGCAGAGACTGAAGGACGCTGCGGAAAAGGCAAAGATCGAACTGTCCGGTATGACCACTTCCGAAATCAACCTGCCCTTCATTACCGCGGACTCCACCGGTCCCAAGCACTTCAACGGTACTCTCACCAGAGCTATGTTTGATGATATGACCGCTGACCTGGTTCGCGCTACCATTGAACCCGCCAAGCAGGTTCTCCGTGACGCAGGTCTGCAGGCTTCCCAGATCGACAAGGTACTGCTGGTAGGCGGTTCCACCAGAATTCCCGCTGTACAGGAAGCAGTCAAGAGCTTCTGCGGCAAGGAACCCTTCAAGGGCATCAACCCCGACGAATGTGTAGCTCTCGGTGCTGCTATTCAGGGCGGCGTACTGGGCGGTGACGTTAAGGACCTGCTCCTGCTGGATGTAACTCCCCTGTCCCTGGGTATCGAAACACTGGGCGGCGTATTCAACCGCATCATCGACAGAAACACAACCATCCCCGTAAAGAAGAGCCAGGTATACTCCACTGCAGCCGACGGTCAGACTTCCGTAGAGATCCACGTACTGCAGGGTGAACGCGACATGGCAGCCGGCAACACCACCCTCGGCAGATTCATCCTGGACGGCATCACGCCCGCACCCAGAGGTGTTCCGCAGATCGAAGTTACCTTTGACATTGACGCAAACGGTATTGTAAACGTATCCGCAACCGATAAGGGTACCGGCAAGGAACAGCACATCACCATCACTTCTTCCACCAATATGTCCAAGGAAGATATTGATAAGGCTGTACACGAAGCCGAAAAGTTTGCCGAAGAAGACCGCAAGCAGAAGGAACTCATCGAAATCAAGAACCGTGCGGAATCCACCATCTACCAGAGCGAAAAGAGCCTGTCCGAAATCGGTGATAAGGCATCCGATGCAGACAAGGACGCTGTAAGAGCCGCTATCGACAAGCTGAAGGAAACCGTAAAGGGAACAGATACAGAAGCCATCAAGGCAGATACCGAAGCGCTTGAAAAGGCATTCTATCCCATCGCAGAAAAGATGTACGCACAGCAGAACCCCGGCGCAGAAGGCGGAGCAGGCTTCGATCCCAATGCAGGTGCAGGCTTCGACCCCAACGCAGGCGCAGGCGGTACCTACTACAGCGCAGATTTCGAAGACAAGAGCGAAAACTAAGATACAAACAGAGAAAACGGGCGGGGGGAACAACTCCGCCCAATTTCCGATACTATAGCCTGATCGGGTTGCTGAAATGAAAAGGATCGGGCGGCATGGAGTATAAGAATGGCAGACAAGAGAGATTATTATGAGGTCCTGGGCGTTGACAAAAGCGCGGACGAAGGTACGATCAAGAAAGCATACAGACAGCTTGCGAAGAAGTATCATCCGGACATGAATCCCGGGGATGCGGAAGCGGAAGTGAAGTTCAAAGAGGTCAACGAAGCCTACGATGTGCTGTCCGACCCGGATAAGAAGGCGAAATACGACCAGTACGGTCATGCTGCCTTTGATCCTGCATCGGGCGCGGGCGGCGGATTCGGCGGATTCGGTGATTTCGGCTTTGATGTAGGAGATATTTTCAGTTCCTTCTTCGGCGGCGGTATGGGCGGCAGCAGACGGAACGGTCCCATCCGCGGTGACAATATCACTGTCCGGCTGACCCTGACTTTTGAAGAAGCGGTATTCGGCTGCAAGAAGGAGATTACCTATCAGAAGGTTCAGAAATGCAGCACCTGCAGCGGAAGCGGCGCGGCGGAAGGAACCTCTCCCAAGACCTGTTCAACCTGCGGCGGAAGCGGTCAGGTACGGGTACAGCAGAGAACCCCCTTTGGCTATATGCAGACACAGAAACAGTGCGATGCGTGCGGCGGTAAGGGTAAGATCGTGGAAAAGCCCTGTACATCCTGTAAGGGCAACGGATATGTTCGTGCCAGCAAGAAACTGGATGTGAATATTCCTGCCGGCGTGGATGACGGTCAGCAGATCGCACTCCGCGGACAGGGAAGCGACGGTATGAACGGCGGCGGTGCAGGAGATCTGATCATCCTGATCATGGTACGTCCGCATTCCGTATTTGAACGGGACGGGGATGACCTGTACTGTGAAGTACCGATCACCTTTGCAGAAGCCACCCTGGGTGCGGAGATCAATATTCCCACACTGGAAGGCAGCCAGAAGTATACCATTCCCGAAGGTACCCAGACCGGTACCACATTCACGCTCCGTAACAAAGGCGTACAGCGGATCAACAATCCCAAGTATCGGGGCGATCTTCATTTCACCGTGGTGGTGGAAGTGCCCAAGGGACTGAACCGGGACCAGAAGGAACTGCTGGAAAAATTTGCGGAGAGCTGCGGCGAAGGAAACTATACCAAACGTACAAAGTTCTTCAAACGCTTTTTCAAGAAAGACTGAAGGCAGGAATGACAGAATAAAGAGGTAATTATGACAGATAATCAGAGCAGCTGGATTCAGATCCGCGTAAAATGCAGTGTAACCGATCTGGATACCGTTTCCGGCATTATGAGCATGGTGGACAACGGTTTGATGATCGAGGACTATTCGGACGTGGATCAGGAATTGGACGGTGTATACGGCGATCTGATCGACGAAAGCATCATCGAAGCAGACCGTACCGTGGCGTATGTGTCCGTGTTTATCCCCGAAATCAAATCTCCTGCGGAAAGCGTTGTATTCATCCGCAGCCGCCTGAAGGAACTGGCAATCGACGCGGAAGTGACGCAGATTGGTGTATCCGAAGAAGATTGGGCGGATTCCTGGAAGAAATACTATAAACCCATCAAGACTGGCAAACAGCTGGTGATCGTGCCCGTGTGGGAAGAATATACCCCGGCAGAAGGGGAAATCACCGTGCTAATGGATCCCGGCATGGCATTCGGTACCGGAACCCACGAAACCACCAGACTCTGTGCGGCAATGCTTGAAAAATACACCAAGCCGGGCTGCAAGGTGCTGGATGTAGGCTGCGGAAGCGGTATTCTGGCGATCTGTGCATCCAAACTGGGCGCGGCGGAATGTTTTGCCTGCGACATCGACCCTCAGGCGGTCAAGGTTGCCGTGGAAAATACGGAACTGAACCACACGGCTAACGTGAAATGCGCGGTTTCCGATCTGCTGAAGCAGGTGGAAGGCAGCGGTTATGATGTGGTTGTTGCCAATATCGTAGCGGACATCATCATTCGCCTTTCTCCCGATGTAGGAGCATATATGGCAAAAGACGGCGTTTGCATCGTATCCGGCATTATCGAAGAACGTGCCGAGGAAGTTGTGGAAGCACTCCACGCAAACGGTTTTGAAATCTGCGATGAAAGCAGAGAAAACGGCTGGTATTGTGCCTGTGTAAAACAGAAGTAAACAGAAAGACGGTATGACGTTTCTTTGTGCGCCGTACCGTCTTTTTTGGTGACGTTGATACCGGAAATTTATAACAATATTTTTACGAGTTTGCACTATACTGTAACAAATTTGTGAATAATCGTAGCAAAAACTGAAAATTTGGAGGATTTCGCGAAAAAGGAAGAAAAATATTCAGAAAACTGTTTGACAAATTCGCAAATATATAGTATAATATTATGGTATCTGATATGAAACAACTGTTTTAGAGAGTGTATTATGCCCAGATTCTTTGTGCGTGCCGATGCTGTGTCCGTTGGCGAAGCCGGACAGAAGCAGATTTCCATAATCGGCGAGGATGCCCACCATCTGACCCACGTTCTGCGGGTGCGGCTGGGAGAAGAAATCATCGTGTGCGATATGGCCGGTCGGGAGTTTGTATCCTCCGTCACATCCGTCGGAGATACGGTTTTACTGTCCGTTGTATCGGAAAGACAGACCGACACGGAGCCGCCGTATGAAGCGATCGTGTACCAGGCACTGGTGAAGGGCGATAAAATGGATACGGTTATCCAGAAAGCTGTCGAAACCGGTTGTTCCCGTATTGTACCGGTGCGAACCGGCCGCTGTACGGTAAAGCTTGACCCCAAGGACGCGAAGAAAAAGACCGAGCGCTGGCAGAGAATCGCATATGAAGCTGCCAAACAGTGCGGTCGCGGGATCATCCCCACAGTGGACGAGCCGATGGATTTCCGGCTGGCTGTCAAAGAAGCGTCACAGATGGAACTGCCCCTTTTCTGCTATGAAGGCGACGGAACGGTTTCATTGCGGGAAATTACAAAGCAAACAGAACATCCTGCGCAGATTGCCGTGTTTATCGGACCGGAAGGTGGGTTTTCCGTTGAGGAAGCAGCCTTTGCCGAATCCTGCGGTATGCGGATGACAGGTCTCGGGAAACGGATATTGCGGACGGAAACCGCGGCGGTCTTTGTACTCGCCTGTGTGTCTGCCGCATATGAATTATAAAAATCGGATTTTAAAATTTCTTCCAACGAAAGGAGTGGACTGCCGGGTTTGCGGCAGCCGACTGTAGAATGGATATGGCAAAGAAGGATCTGAACAACGCAGTAAATGCGGAAAAGAAAAAAGATGCTCTGTCCAGAGAAGAAGCTGGAAAGGTTGTTACGTATCGTGTATTGATTATCCTGCTGGCAGATATCATCATGGGTACCCTGCTGGATTTCATTCATTTTGATTCTCACCGTGAAACCACTTTTGTATTTGAATTGTGCCCCATCCTTATCTGGGTGTTCGGTGCCATGACTGTTGCTGCACTGGCGTATCTGATCTGGTCCGTTGTGAAGAAGGTGGATACAAGACGTTATCCCATGACCCCCTTTATGATTTTCGCTCTGTGTCTCTTCCTGTTTGCAGTAACTCTGCTGTACAAGTCCCTGACACCGGTTATGATCATTTCCGTTATGATCATTGCCAGCGTGCTGTTTGTTCTGTACTACATCTATACAAACCTGCTGTATTGATTGAGAAACCAGTTTAATATGAATCCGCTGTGTCTTTTGTATGCAGCGGTTTTCTTTTTTCGGAACTTTTTTCTGAATGCGGCGTCATATTTATACCAAACACTTCTCAAAGGAGGTTTCTATGTTAAAACGTATTCTGATTTGTATTCTTGGGATGGTTCTGTTGAACAGCTGTGCTGCAGTGCCGGTTTCCCATACAGGTTTTCTGCTTTCTGCCGCCGTGTACCCCGAGATGGCTGCCTATCCCAATGAAGAGGATTACATCGGAGCATCCGGTATTTTCGATGACGAAGGATTTTCGGAAGTTTACGACGCATGGCGAGCGGATAAACGGACGCAGCAGGACCAGCCGGAAGGATATAACGATGGTCTGGAGGATTTTTATAGTCGTACCATACAGACATTCCTGACCGATGCAGACGGAGCAAACCGGGTATATTCCCCCCTGAACGTATTCATGGCACTGGGGATGTTGGCGGAAGTGACGGATGGAGAGAGCAGGGAACAGCTTCTGAGCCTTCTTGGTGTGGAAGATATGGAAACCCTGCGGAATAAGGCTAAGGCCATCTGGAACGCGAATTACAGCAATGACGGAGCTGTAACCAGCATTCTGGCAAGTTCTCTCTGGCTGGATCAGGATATTTCCTATACGAAAGAAACCCTGGATCGGCTGGCGGAGATCTATTACGCTTCCTCTTTCCAGGGCGAAATGGGTTCACAGGCATACAATAAAGCCCTGCAGGACTGGCTGAACGAACAGACGGGCGGTATGCTGGAAGAACAGACGCAGGATGTGAACATGGATGCAGAAACCATCCTGGCTATGGCAACCACGGTATTCTACCGGGCAAAATGGCAGGATGAATTTTCTGAGTCCAAAACGGCGGAAGGGGAGTTCCATCTCGCTGCTGGGGATACGGTGACCTGTGATTTCATGCACCGTTCCGGAAGCAGTCATTATTACTGGGAGGACAATTTTGCCGCAGTAAGCCTGGGACTGAACGGAAGCGGAGAAATGTGGTTCCTGCTGCCGGACGAAGGGGTGTCCGTGGACGAACTGCTGACGGATACCGACACGATGGATTTCCTGTTTGATAAAGAAACCGAAAGAAACAGCAAATACCTGATCGTGAATATGGCGGTACCGAAATTCGATGTGGTGTCGGATATAGAACTGAGCAAAGGCTTACGGGAACTGGGGATCACGGATGTGTTTGACGGAAGCAAGGCGGATTTTTCTCCGGTAACCGATGAAGCGGAGGAGATTTTCCTGTCGGATGTGAAGCACGCGGCACGGGTGACCATTGATGAAAAAGGCTGTACAGCGGCGGCGTATACCGTAATGAGAATGGCAGGAGCCGCAATGCCGCCGGAAGAAGAAGTGGATTTTGTTCTGGACCGTCCGTTTGTATTCGTGATCACGGGCGCAGACGGCATGCCCCTGTTCGTGGGTGTTGTGAACGATCCGGCATAAGTGAATAACATAAATTCACTGAACCCCAAGCTTTTCAAAAAAGGATAAAAATTTCTAAAATAAAAACCAACATCCATAAAATAATCCAATATTTCTGTTGCAAATCCCTCTTTAAAGTTTTTTGAAAAGAGGGAGGGGCGCCGGGGAGGGAGAAATACTTTTTCGCAAAAAGTGTTTCTCCCTCCCCGGCTTAATACAACGACCCCATAAAAACAAAACAGGCTGTGCTCTCAAGGGGAGACAGCCTGTTTGATTTGTGTGTGAAAATGGCAGCAATCCGGGGATCAGCGGCTGGGGCCGTGGAGATCCAGTGCCATATGGGCAATGGGGAAGGGGATGCCGGGACGATTTACAACGCCGGTATGTACGAATCCGTGATTGGTGTACCATTGGATGAGCCGGTCATCGTTGGCAAAGAGGGCGATTGTCAGTTCAATACCGCCATGGGTTCTCGCAAGATCAATGGCATGGTTCACCATCTGTGTACCGATACCCTGACGGCGGAATTCCGGTAATACTGCCAGTTTGTCCAATGTAAAACGACCGGGTTCCGTCAGTTCCAGCTGCATATATCCGGCGGCAGTACCCTCGTACAGACAGCCGTACATACGCACACCCCGTCGAAAATCCGTCAGAAGCTGATCCATTTTGATAAAGGAACCGCTTGCCAGACAGTTTTCTTCCGGCAGGTTATACTCTTTTGCCACTGCCTGGAAACTGCGGCGAATGATGCTGAGATAGCCGAGCAGTTGTCCTTCGGTAAGCTGTATGCATTTCAGAGACATTTCAAAACCTCACTGTAACGCAGTATTGCGGGCAAATTATTGACCTTTTTACCCATAATTAGTATAACACAAATCCTGCTGAAAGTAAAGAGCTATCTTCCCTTAAAATGTTTCAACAGGGCATTTTGCCAGCTGCAGGCAGGAATCCAGACCGCCGGCTGCCAGAATACCGGGAATAAAGCACTTTTCGTAATAATCCGCTTCTCCGTCCAGAGCAAGGGCGTCTTTTTCCAGTACAGCGGATTCTACACCATCCAGCAGAGGAAGCGCACATACAACAGCACGTGCGGCACATCCGTCAGCAAGGATGGAGCACTGCATACCTTCCGTATGAACAGCTTTCCACAACAGAGCAACATCCTGCGCCCGTTCCGCATCAGCCGTATGGGAGAAGGTGTTGACCATAGAATGGCAGTCTTCCAGGTAGTCGAGAACGATTTTGGCACCGTCAAATTCGCCGGTCATGAACAGATCTGCGCTGACAACGGCGGTACCGGTCTTCAGCTTTTCCTGAACCGCAGGGGTGCCGGCGATTTCCTTGCCGTTTCCGCCCAGAGCAAGACAAACGCTCTTTCCATCCCAGTTGTCTGGCGTGAGACGGATGTAGGGAAGCTGTTCACCGTCCTTTCCGCTGAGAATACCCTTTTCCAGCAGAATGCCGTCTTCCTTCCCGTAGGAAACCTGGCTGTACCGGGGATTTACATCGTCACAGATACCGGTGATCCAGCGAAGCATCGCCAGTTTTTCCGCATCCGATGCACCGGCATAAGCGGCAGTGCGTTCTGCTTTGTGGTAGGCGTAGAATTCATCATCGTTGTTGAACCCGGGAGCGTGACCTTCGCCGCGGAACCATGTGAATGCCAGCAGATCGGCGGTCTGAATGGGCTGTTCTTCCCAATGGATATCTTTTCCCATCAGATGACGGGCGAAGAAATTGTATACTTCGTGACGGGTCTTTGCGTTGTACTGATGAGAAGCATCCTGGAAGAAATGTTCGGGCATATCTTCCATGCCGTAATGCTTGTACACGGAAGCAATGGCAGGGACTTCCGCTGTTTCCTGATTACATGTCCAGTCCCCGGTAGAACCGGCAAGGAACAGGGCGCGGGGGGCGATCATAGCGGACATTTCCACATTGTTGGTAGCGCGGCGCAGACCGGGTGAGTTCTCGCAGACACATCCGCCGGCATAGTGGAAGGAAACCATGTTGATGGGCGCGGCGGCCTTGATGCGGTCATCCAGTAAGCCGAGCAAGTAGGACTGTGTACCGCCGCCGGATGCACCGGTAACACCGATATGATCCGCATCCACTTCGGGCAGGGAACAGAGATAATCCACAGCGCGGATATTGTTCCAGAGCTGGATGCCGAGACCGCTGGACAGCCACATATCCTTTTCTTTCTGACCGTAATAATGGTCAAGCTGCTTGTTGTCCACCATACCGATCATATCCAGAACCAGGCACACAAATCCCATACGGGCAAAATTGGCGATCTGCTGGGGATAATCCCCTTCACCGCTGCGGGTCAGACGCTGATCCCACCAGTGACCGATTACATTGAGGATCGCAGGCGCTTTGCCGGTGAGAGGACGGGGCATATAGAGATTGCCGGTGGTCCAGAGTCCGGGGCGGGTCTCGATCATGATTTTTTCGATGGAATATCCGTCAAAGTCGCCAACCAGTTCGCGGCGGACATTGAGGGGTGTTTTTTCGGGCCAGGGATACAGACCGGCGGACATACGCAGATTGAACCGGAGTTCTTCGCGGCGGCGGTCAATTTCTTCAAGGGAAGAAAAAGTCGGCATCTGGAAGACGGTTCGTGTATTTCTGCTCAGTACAAGACGGTCATCCTTGGGGATATGATCCAAAACACGGAATGTTGTTTTCATGATTATATAATACCTTTCTTGAGAATTGAATACGGTAAAATTCAGACAGGTCAGAAGGTTTCTACGGGGCGATCTGCCAGCTTGAGACAGCCCTCCAAGCCGCCGACAGCCAGAATGCCGGGGATATAACACTTTTCGGCATATTCCTGCTCACCGGAAAGTGCGAGAGCCGCTTTTCCCAGTTTTGCCGATCGTACACCTTCCAATAACGGAAGCGCACAGGCGACAGCTCTTGCCGCATTGCTGGTTGTACGGCGCAACCCGGGCGGGTTTTCACAGATACATCCGCCGGAGAGCCAAAGCTCTTTTGTCTGATCTGTTTCACTGAAATGGTTGGTTGTATCCATTTTTTCGTAATAGTGAGATATCTGTGTGTTGTCCACCATACCGATCATATCCAGAACCAGGCACACAAATCCCATACGGGCAAAGTTGGCGATCTGCTGGGGATAATCCTCGTCGTCGGCACGGGTCAAACGCTGTGTCCAGACATGACGATCACATTGAGAATCGCAGTTCTTCACGGCGGCGGTCTATCTCTTCGACGGAAGAATATTCCGGAACATGGAATACCGCCTCCGAATGTCTTTTCATAATCAGGCGGTCATCTTCAGGATGCGTGTTAAGAACACGGAATGTATGATTCATAAGCAGACAATCACTATTGCAATAATGCCTTTCAGAGAATTCTGGGTGATTTCATTATACCATTTCCGCGGATGGATTGCAATGGAAATCAGAAAGAGTTTATATATAAATTACAAAGTATTTACTGTTTTTTCCGGAATGTACGGCGGCAGATGGATGCAAACAAAAATAATTTAATGCGGACGATTGACAATCCTGAAATTTATGGTATACTATAAGAAGTACAAATCCACTTGCGGTGCAGACGGAATTACTGCGGAAAGAGGATGGAAATGGGAAAGTTGATCCAATATTCTACAGCGGCTTGCCGGATCGATGACGGAGTGGCATGGCGAAGCACCGGCATGGGATATATTCTGTGTTCTGAAAGCGGTGAACTCTGTGTGATCGACGGCGGTACTTCCGATGATGCAGAGGATTTTCTGGCTCTGCTGGAAGCACAGACTGCCGGAAAACCCGTTGTCCGGATGTGGATTGTTACCCATCCCCATACCGATCACTACGGCGCACTTCTGGAGATCTGCAGCCGGGAAGATCTGGCAGCACGGGTGGAGGTACAGAAGATCGTGTATCATTTTCCTTTTCCGGAGGAATTTGCGGACAAGCGCGCGGCTGCCGGCTGGGAATGTATGAAGACAATTCTTGCCAATACCGGTGCGGAAGGATATAAACCTGCCATCGGTGAGAAGATTTCTGTGGATTCACTGGAATTCCATATTCTGAATACCCCGGTGGACAGTACGATCTGTGCGGATTCCAATCAGCTGTCCCTGATTTTTACAGTACAGGGTGCAGAACGTAAGGCAATGTTTACCGGTGATGCGGGCGCACGGAATCTGCAGATGGTTCTGTGGCGGTATTCGTCCGGTCTGGAGTGTGACATTCTGCAGATGCCCCATCATGGACTGTGTGACACGGGTCTGCGGGAATTCTATGAAAAAGTAAACGCACACACGCTGTTCATCCCCACCTCCAAAGCCAATATGGAGGAAATGCAGTCGAATCCCCATTATCATTCCCTGGCGGAAAGTAACGACTGGGCACAGGAAAATGCTTCTGTGATCTACAAATCCTATGAAGGAACAACGGAAATACCGCTTTGATACAATAAACTGAAAAAATTTAATTTCCATACATAAAGGAGAAATAGTATGCAGATTATCGTAAGTGAAAACGCAAAAGCATTGGGTATTCATGCGGCAGAAGCAACTGCTGCCATGATCAATGAGGCTATAAAGGAAAAGGGTGAAGCACGTATTGTGCTTTCCACCGGTGCTTCCCAGCTGACCACTCTGGAACCCCTGATCACTATGGACGTAGACTGGTCCAAGGTTGTTATGTTCCACCTGGACGAATATGTTGACCTGCCGGAGACCCATATCGCAAGCTTCCGTAAGTACCTGAAGGAACGCTTCATTCAGAAGATTCCGCTGAAGGCTGCTTACCTTGTAGACGGTACCGCTGAAGGTATTGCCGCACTGACCAAGGAACTCCGGGCAGCTCCCATTGATGTTGGTCTGATCGGTATCGGTGAAAACGCACATATCGCCTTCAATGATCCGCCGGCAGATTTCGATACCAAGGAAGCGTACATCATCGTAAACCTGAACGATACCTGTAAGAAACAGCAGGTTGGCGAAGGCTGGTTCGCTACCGTGGACGATGTGCCGAAGCAGGCAGTTTCTATGACCGTTTACCAGATCATGCAGTGCAAGAAGATCATTTCCTGCGTGCCTTACGCTGTCAAGGCAGACGCTGTCCAGATGACACTGGAAAACGACCTGACCAATACCATTCCCGCTACCATGCTCAAGGGTCACAAGGACTGGATGCTGTTTGTTGACGCAGATTCCTATGCAAAAGTGGACGAAGCCAAGATCCGTCCCGCAGAAGGCTGTACCTGTACCATCACCCGCAAATAAGTACGGGAATGCAGGAGATACACCATGAAAACACGTATTGAACATATACGTCTTGTAACACCCGATGGTATATTCGGGAATGCGTCGGTTCTGCTGGAAGGGAATGTGATTGCCGGTGTAAGTACGGACGGTACGGTTCTTTCTGCGGATACCGTTGTCGATGGAGAAAACCGGTACCTTTCTGCCGGATTTATTGACATCCATCTCCACGGCGGCGGCGGACATGACTTTATGGACGGTACCGAAGAAGCATTTATTGGCGCTCTGGAAAACCATATGCGTCACGGTACCACATCCTGCGTACCCACTACACTGTGTTGTGAAAACGAGGAACTGGCGGAAACCTTTGCTGCCTGCCGGAAGGTTCGTGATTCCGAAAAAGCCGCCCGTCTGCCGGAAATTCTGGGTATGCACATGGAAGGTCCGTACATTGCCCCTGAAATGGCTGGTGCCCAGGACCCCGATTACATCCGCACACCCGAAAACGAAGACTGGGATGCAATCTGTGCGCTGGCAGGAGGGGATCTGAAGATCTGGACCGTAGCTCCCGAACTGCCCGGTGCAATCGAAATGTGCCGCAGACTGAAGGATAAGGGAATTATCTTTTCCGCAGGTCACAGTGCGGCGCGCTACACGGACGTAACCGCAGCGATTGATGCCGGTTATACCATGGCGACCCACCTGTACAGCGGTATGTCCACCATCATCCGCGAAAACGGTTATCGTGTACCCGGTTTGCTGGAAGGCTCCCTGCTGCACGACGAAATCTGCGTGGAAGTCATCGCCGACGGTCTGCATCTGCCCATTTCCCTGCTGCAGCTGATTTATAAAACCAAGGGACGGGACAGAATGGTGCTGATAACGGACGCTATGCGCGGTGCCGGTATGCCCGACGGCGGTTATCTGCTGGGCAGTCTGAAGAAGGGGCAGATGGTACAGGTATTTGATGGGATCGCCCATATGCCTGACGGAATTTCCTTTGCCGGAAGCGTGGCAACCACGGACCGTCTTGTACGGGTTATGGTAAAGGATGCCGGTCTTCCCCTGACCGATGTTATAAAAATGCTGACTGTAAACCCGGCGCTGGAACTGGGTATTGCTGACCGCAAAGGCAAAGTCGCACCCGGATACGATGCCGATCTGGTACTGTTTGATGACAATATCAACATCCACGGTGTATGGCGCGGCGGTCTGCAGGTTGTATAAACGGATTGAACAGAGACAATAACTTATTCTGATAAGGAGATAGAACAATGACAGAAGCAAAAAGAGTTGCTATGCTGGAACCCCCGAAAGGTAAGGTTCATATTATTCTGGATACAGATACAGCTTGTGAAGTAGACGACCAGTTTGCCCTTTCCTACGCAGTTCGTGCTGCACAGGACGGAGAATTGATCCTGGACGGTATTCATGCAACGCTGGTGGATGATGACCCCGCAGACGGCATGGAACGCAGTTATCAGGAGATCCTCAAGGTTCTGCATCTGGTAAAGGGTACAGAATATATTCCGGTGGCACGCCGCGGTTCCGCCCAGAGAATGACCAAAGGCGGCGGTCCGATCCCTTCCGAAGCTGCGGATCATCTGATCGAAGTAGCCATGGATGACAGCCGCGAAGGTCCCCTGTATGTTGTAGCCATCGGTGCCGGTACCAATATCGCATCCGCATTGATGATGAAGCCGGAAATCAAGGAAAGAATCGTTGTAGTATGGCTGGCAGGAAACAGCCTCCATTGGCACGATGCACTGGAATGCAACTTCATCCAGGACGTAGCTGCAGCACAGTACATTCTGGACTGTGGTGTTCCGCTGACCCTGATGCCGGCATGGAACGTGATCGCCGCACTGGTAACTTCCATTTACGAGCTGGAACATTATCTGGACGGTAAGAGCGAAATCGCTACCTACCTGGTACAGAATGTCCGCAACTATATCGAAGCCAACAAGAAGGAAGACGAAGCCTGGTCCCAGATCATCTGGGATATCGCCGGTATCGGATACATCCTCCATCCGGAATGGTTCGACACCAGACTGGTACCCACTCCGATGCTGACCGACGGTGACTACCATCATCAGGAAGTCAGCTGGGCAAGCAATCCTCAGCGCCACCTGATGCGTATCGGTGACTTCGTAAGACGTGACCCCCTGTACATGGACGTATTCAGAAAGATCGGCAGAGAATAATACATAATCCAAAAGAGGGATTTCCCGTATCAACCGGGCGATCCCTCTTTCTTTTTTGTCATTCTATATAATACACTTGCGCACCCCTGTCCTGAAATACCGTACAGATGGTTTCATCTGCCTGATCGTCAAAGGGAAGTATCAGCGGTTCCGCTGATGCATTGGCACCGTACTGCCCAAGAGTCATTCCAAGATGCTGGATGTAGGTATTTTCATACATATCCGGACAGCTTTCCGCTTCTTTTGCAACCAGATGCAGAATCCGATACGCGGCTCTGTCGAAAATATTGTTGTGGATACGGTATTCCGAGGCGGTGTTTTCATAGCTCCACCCTTTGATGTGGGCGGGCGTATCCGTGTTATGCCGCTGCTGCCCCCAGCCATAGCCGGAAAAACGCAGTATATTGCCGGACATCTCGCAGTCACGGATAAAACTTGCCCTGTCTCCGCACGTCTTTTCCAGAAAATACTCAATGGAATACACGCAATATTCCACCAGATTGTCCAGATAACGGATTCCCGTCATACGGTAGATCTTGCCGTTTGTGGTAACCTGATGGGTAATACCCGCATCATAGATCTGATACAGATAGCAGTTTGCAACCACATAATCTTCACATCCGCCGTAAATTTCCACACCGTTTCCGAAGCGTGTGACGGTACCGCGGGTACCTTTCGTAAAATTGGGATCAGTACCCATATAATCCTGAACCGTACCGCCGATCCAACCGATCTCGCAGTTCGTCACATGGAGTCCCACAATATGCCCGAAAGCGGAGATACCGTGGACACCGATGTATTTCAGACACAGATTGTCAATGGTCACGTGATCGTTGTCCATTACCTGAAACATGGACCGCCGGGGCAGAGCTTCTACGGATGCAAAAAATGCCCCCGGATTCCCTCTGTCACAGCGCAGATACAATTCGCCGGTACTGTTCTCATCCATCAGCGGAACGGGGAAGTCCTCTCCCTTCGACGGCTTTGTTGTCATTCTGCCGGTGCAGAAACACACCAGGTCCAGATCCTGCGTCATTTCTTCTGCCATGACAAAGAGCCGCTTGGGATCATTACGGCATACAAAATGTCCGTTCATGTAGGAGGGGATCAGCTTTCGGGAGTGGAGCTCTCCTTCATTGAAAACAAGCGTACCGCAGTCCAATACAGCTTCGGTCAGCTTCCATATGTGATGAACCGGATCGTGCAGTTCCCATAACGCAGGATCCGCAAGACTTTTGTCCCAACCGTAGAATTTCGGCTTGTCTCCCGTGCCGTATGCCCCATAGGAAACGCCGGATGCTGTTTTTACAAATCCTCTGAACAAATCTCCCCGGCGGAAAAGCACACCGTCCCCACGTGCAAGGGAAGCTGCAGATACTTTCGTCAGTGATCTCCACGCCGTTTCCGGAGTTCTGCCGTCATTGGCATCATCACCGGTATTGCTGACATAATATGTCCTTCCGGTAATGTTCAGTCGGTCTTCTGCGGTCAGTATGGCGTGTTTTCTGTTTTCGGCAAGGATATCCAGTTCATGCAGAAAAGATTCAGTTGCCAGACGCATAATTCTCCTCCTGATAATACTAAAGGATATGGTCGATAAACCATATCCTTCAGAATACAAATATTTGGTTCCATTATTCAGCAGCTGCTGCAGTTACAGAGGTGATGTGGGGGTTAACACCGTCATACCAGTACAGGAAACCTTCCATGTCGATAACATCGCCGATGGTCAGCGCTTCAACAGCCTTGTATACGTCGGTATCAGCACCGCAGAGGTAGGATTCAACAGTAAAGTTGTAAACCTGATCGCCGATGGAAACATTGAAGTACAGGTCGCTGCCCTGAGAACCGGAACCGTCCCAGCCATACAGGAAAGCAGCTTCGTTGCCGTTAGCATCGGTGGAAGCAACAACGGTCATACCCTTGAATGCAACAAACATATTCTGGTTAGCGATCAGTTCATCGGTGCCCAGCTTAGCGGTAACATCCAGAGCTTCTGCTACATAGTTGCCTTCCAGGATCTCGTAGGTAGCGTCGATGATTTCAACTTCGCCCATCCATTCAGCCTTGTAACCCTTTACGCGGATCTTGGCACCGTCAACGAGCTTGTTGTAATCTTCTTCGGAAATGGGCATTTCGTACAGGAAGTAAGCACCGTCAGCATCCTGCGTATAGATGGTAGCAACACCCTGACCTTCCTTTTCCCACCAACCCTGCTTAGCCTGAACGTAAGCTTCGATGGTAACTTCGGTGTCCAGTTCAGCTGCAGCATATTCTGCATAGGTCATAACGCCTTCGGACTTAACGGAAGGATCCTCAACGGTTGCTTCGGTAGCTTCTTCGGTAGCTTCCTCAGTAGCTTCTTCAGTAGCAGCATCGGTAGCAGCATCGGTAGCAGCATCGGTAGCAGCATCGGTAGCAGCATCGGTTTCATCCTGGACATCATCGTTTGTGCAGGCTGCAAAAGCAAAGAGGCAAGCCAGCGCCATCAGGATCGCAAGAATCTTTTTCATTTTTTGGGTTCTCCTTTGTTTTTATAAAAATGGGTAACATATTATATTATACGCCTTTTTTCTTATATGTCAAGAGATTCCGCTTAATTTCTTTGCATTAATCTTCTGAATACATACATACAAGATGATCAGCACCCACGCACCGGCAAGGGAAGACAGCAGAACAACTGCGGTAGTGGGCAGGGGACCGAGATCCGCCTGTTCTGCCGATGATTCGCTGTGCTGATCCAGACGGTACAGGGAAGTGGTATCCGCATACAATGTTTCGAAATAAGCATCGTCAATGGTCTTTTTCCGGCGGACGGATTTGGTTACATCTTCGATCAGCTGACCGGCTGCATTACGGAGGGATGTGGAACCGTTGAATACCGGAGTAACAAATGTGTTTTCAATATTGTCAAGCAGCAGTTCTGTGGCTTCGATCTTGGTCTCGTAGTAGAATTTTTTCGGATGTTCTTCGCCTTTCCGGGAAAGATAATCCTGATAAACCGGATTTTCCAGTGCCTTGGAGGTTACGGGCACATAACCTTCTGTCTGGGCGTAGGAAATCTGAATATCATCGGTCAGCAGATACTGCACGAACAGCCAGGATGCCAGAATTTCCTGGGGATCTTCCTTGTTGAAAATGCAAACGGACGGTCCCTGGGAAATCATCACGGGATTGTCCGGATCATACTGGGGAATCATGCGTACAACCGTCTCGAATTCCACCACAGCTTCTTCGCTGATATCCATAAGAGGCGCACCGCTGCCCATCCATGTAGCGCCTGCCGTGGAGTCAATGGCAAAGACACACTGCCCGGCGTTCAGGAAATTGGCAGGATAGCTGGAAATCTTGAAGGTGGAGAACGCACCCTTGGAAACCGCATCGGCTACATCCAGCAGAATTTCTTCCGTGGTGTCGTTGAAAATCAGAATTTCACCTGCATCGGTGGAATAACCGGCGTTTTTCTGGCGAAGCATCTGGATCATCATGTTGTCCGTGGATTTGTAGATAAAGGGAATCATGACTTTCTGACCGTTGACCAGATAGGTACCGTCTTCCGCTTTTTCAGCAGCAGCGGCGGAAACTTCCCAGATAAAATCCCATGTCAGCACATCGGGAACCGTGTAACCCAGTTTTTCTACATAGGTTTTGTTGATGTAGCAGGCCTCGGTGGAACGCATATAGGGCAGAGCATACTGCTGTCCGCCGATAATGCCTTCCGCCAGAAACTGGGGGATGATCTCCTCCACCGTGGGGGCATCGAATTTCACTTCACTGCCGCCGAGACCGTATGCTTTATCAGCCATCAGATCATCCAGGGGAACGACGGTGTTTTCGCCGGTGAGGTAGGTGGCGATGTGGTCGGGGTAGGTGATACATACATTGGGTGTGGTCTGGGTGGAAATATTGGTGATTACTTCATTGTAGAGCTTGCCGTAATCGGTAAAGGGACGCATGGTTACGGTAATGTTGGGGTAGAGCGCATGAAATTCTTCCATAGCCTTTTCGTAGGTTTCCACCTGTGCCATATTGGTATCGTTCTTTGCCCAGAAGGTGATCTCGTAATTCCGTGAAGTGTCAAATTCGTCGGGAATCACGAAGGAATTCTGTTCTCTGGCACCGTGACAGCCGGCAAGAGCGGGAAGCAGTACAATGATGCAAAAAAAGAGTGAAATGATCCGTTTTTTCATCCCTTGGTACCTCCTCTTGCCACGCCTTCCATGATCTTCTTGCGGAAAATTAAGAACAGCACCACCAGCGGTACGGAAATCACCACGACCGCCGCCATCATTGCCGGAATATTCTCGCGCCCGAACCCGTTTTCACGGATTTCCTGTATCCCGTTTGAGACGAGGAAATAGTCTTTGTTATCGGTGATCAGTCTGGGCCATACATAGGAGTTCCAGCATTCAATAACCTTCAGAATGGTGATGGTGATGATCGTGGGACGGCAGATGGGCAGCATGACTTTCGCCAGATATTTCAGATCGGAAGTCCCGTCCACCTTGGCGGCATAATACAGTTCATTGGGAATCTGCGCGAAATTCTCTTTCAGAAGATAAATGTAGAATACCGACACAACGGAAGGCAGGATCAACCCCTCGAAGGTATTCCGCATATTCCAGTTGGTGATGGTGGTGAAGTTGGTGATGACCACCAGTTCGCTTGGAATCATCATCAGGGAGAGGAACAGGGTGAACACCAGATTCTTGCCGCGGAACTCCAGTCTTGCGAAAGCAAAAGCGGCAGGAATGATCACGATCAGCATAATGGCCGTGGTTGCCAGGGTAAAGATCAGCGTATTGACGAAATATCTGGCAAGGGGAACGGTCGTGAACGCATCCATATAATTCTGCAGCGTGGGGGACAGAGTGAAAAAAGCAGGAATACGTTCTGCATTATAGGAACCGTAGCTTTTTACGGAAGTCAGGATCATCCAGTAAAAGGGGAACAGTACCATAATGCCCCACAGGGTAAGAAAGGTGTAGACAACAATATCCAGGATCCGCTTGCGTGTTTTTGCGGATCTTTCGATTTTTTCATACCGGTTCATGGCGTACCTCCTCAATAATGCACGTGCTTTTTGCTGACCAGCAGATTGATGCACGTGATCGTCAGTACGATGGCGAAAAGGATAATGGCTGCCGCGGAAGCATAGGACGGGAATCCGCCGCTGTCTCCGTAGAGCATATCGTATACATAACCCACGATGGTGTTCATTTCAGCGGCATTCAGGTTGGTGCCGAACAGGGCAACCGCATCGCTGTAGGCCTTGAACGCACCGATAAAACCGGTAATGATCAGGTAGAACAGCATGGGGGATATCATGGGCAGGGTGATTTTGGTGAAAATGCGCCATTTGGGCGTACCATCCACACGGGCGGCACTGTAATAATCCTCCTTTACGGATGCAAGCGCGCTGGTGAGAATCAGAATCTTGAAGGGCATAACCACCCAGATCGTGTAGAAGCACAGTACAAACATTTTCGCCCAGTAAGGTCCGTCGATAAAATCAATGGAAGCGGAACCGAAGAAGTTGAGGATCAGATTGACAAGTCCATCCATGTAGGCGGTTTTCTTGAACAGGATCATGAATACAAGACCGACTGCCAGCGTGTTGGTAACATAGGGCAGAAAATACACGGTCTGGTACAGATGCCGCAGGGGTTTGATGGAACTCAGTCCCACGGAAATCAGCAGGGCGATACCGGTGGACAGAGGCACGGTAATGATAACGAGAATAAAGGTATTCTGCACAGCCTGCAGGAAATAGGGATCATGGAGTACATAGGAATAATTGTAGAGTCCCACACCGGTATATGTCTGGGAAGCGAAATTGTACCCTTCTTCAAAGGAGTAGATCAGTACATCCACCAGAGGATATACCATGAATACCCCTAAAAACAGCATGGCAGGCAGGAGATATAACCAGCCTTTTCGATTATTGTTTTCCATAAAAACCTCCGTTACAGGGGAAAGCGGATGCGTTCTTCCGTGGCTTTGTCAAAAATATATACCTTGGACGGCTTCAGAGAGAAACGCACATTTTCGGAAGCGGTATTCACTTTGTTTTCCGCGCTGATGATGGAACGGATGGTGGTGTTCAGGGACTGCTTGTGGGTGGAAATAATGCTGATATCCCTGCCCATTACCTCCACACCGTTCAGGACACAGGATAACGACCCGTTTTCATCCAGAACAAATCCTTCGGGACGGATGCCGGCAAAAACTTCTCTGTCACCGACACCGGGGACATCCAGAACCGCCGTGTCTCCGATGTACAGCTGCCCGTTCTTTACCGAACCGTGGAATACACTGATGGGCGGTGTGCCTAAGAATTTGGCAACAAACAGATTCACGGGATCGTCATATACATCCTGGGGCTTGCCGATCTGCTGCAGGATGCCGTCCTTCATAACCACGATCATATCGGAAATGCTCATGGCTTCGTCCTGGTCATGGGTAACGAATACGGTGGTGATCTTGGTTTCACGCTGAATGCGCTTGATTTCTTCACGGGTCTGGAGTCTGAGGCGGGCGTCAAGGTTGGACAAAGGCTCGTCCAGAAGCAGTACACGGGGCATTTTCACCAGCGCTCTGGCGATGGCAACTCTCTGCTGCTGACCGCCGGAAAGTTCACTGGGCTTGCGGTCCATCAGAGTGTCGATCTGAACCAGTCTGGCGATTTCCAGCGCTTTGTCCGCCATTTCCTTCTTGGTCATTTTCTCTTTCCCACGGAGGTTTTCCAGGGGGAAGGTGATATTCTGCTTTACGGTCAGATGAGGATACAGCGCGTAATTCTGGAACACCAGTCCAACACCGCGGTTTTCCGGAGGCAGATCGGTTACGTCATCTTCCCCGAAGAAAATTTTGCCGGAGGTGGGCTTCTGCAAACCGCAGATCAGATTCAGCGTGGTACTTTTGCCGCATCCGGAAGGACCCAGCAGACCGATCAGTTTTCCGTCGGGAATTTCAAAGGAAAAATTGTTGACGGCAGTGACTTCGGTGCGATCCTTTTTGTTGCGGTTTGGAAATTTTTTTGTCAGATCCTGTAATACAACTTTCATGGGCAGTGTTCCTTTTCTGAAAAATGGCAGAACTTCCTGTTGCAGGAAAGCGTGCCGGTATTTACTATGACCATTATAGCATATTTATACAGCTTTCGCAAGGAGAGCAGAGAATATTTAATCGCAGAACAGGTTTTTTTTACATACAGCAGGAGAAAAACTCATCCCCTCAAACCGATGATCCAGTCAGAAACTATTGCATTTTTCGACTGTGTATGGTATACTATTGCCTGTGTGAATTTTGCAGTTTAAGGAGTTATAACGTGTCAACAATAAAAAATATGCTGAAAGGTCTGAATACCCCGGCGGATATGACGGTGGGTACACCCTGGAAAAGTATAGTCGTCTTCACAATCCCCATGCTCATCGGAAATATTGCCCAGCAGCTGTACAATACTGTGGACAGCATCGTTGTCGGTAAGTACATAGGCGACAATGCGTTGGCGGCAGTTGGCAGCGCGGCGCCCATTCTGAATATGCTGCTGGTATTGTTCATCGGTATTTCCGCCGGTGCCAGCATTATGGTGGCTCAGTATTTCGGGGCAAAGAACAGAGAAAAACTGTCCTACACCATTGGAAACTGTATTACGGTAACGGCGATTGCCTGTATTCTGCTGATTCTGGCAGCAACACCCCTTATCCGGCCTGTGCTGGATATGCTGAATACGCCGGACAGTATTGTGGACTGGTGTGCGGATTATCTGATCATCTCCCTGATCGGTATCGCCGGAATGGGATACTACAACATTCTCAGCGGGATCATCCGCGGTATGGGCGACTCTTTTTCGGCACTGCTGTATCTGCTGGCGGCAACGGTGGTCAATATCGTGCTGGACGTTTACTTTGTGGCAGAACTGAATATGGGTGTCGGCGGTGTTGCATTGGCAACTGTGATCGCTCAGATCCTTTCTTCAGTACTGTGTTTCATAAAATTGTCCAGAATGAACGAATATTTCGATTTCAAACTCAAGTATCTGAAACCGGTGGGGATGTATGTAAAAACCATCGTTCGTTTGGGGCTTCCTTCCGGTCTTACGCAGGCAATCTTCTCTTCCGCCATGATCGTCGTACAGGCACTGACCAATGAATTCGGCGAACAGTTCATTGCCGCCAACGTAGTGATCATGCGTGTGGACGGATTTGCCATGATGCCCAACTTCTCCTTCGGTATGGCGATGACCACTTACGCAGGGCAGAATGTAGGTGCAGGTCTCTATGACCGGGTAACCAAAGGCGCAAAGCAGGGTACACTGATCGCGGTCGCCGTGTCCACTGTGATTACCGGTGCCATTCTTCTGTTCGGTAAGCCGCTGATGGGTGTTTTCACCGACACTGCGGAACTTGTGGACATGAGCTATTATCTGATGAAGATCCTGGCGGTCGGCTATATCGCGGTTGCTGTTACCCAGAGCTTGTCCGGCGTAATGCGCGGTGCAGGGGACACAGTTGCACCTATGTGGATCTCCCTGATCACAACGGTTCTTCTTCGCGTGCCGATTGCGTACGGTATTTCCTTCCTGACCAGAACACCGGAGCTTCCTTTCGGCAGATTTGAATGTATCCAGATATCCCTGCTGATCTCCTGGCTGCTGGGCGCGCTGTTTACCTTTATCGCCTACAGAATCGGCGGCTGGAAGAAGAAAGCGATTCATTAAGAAATACATAGTAAACAAAAAATCCAATCCGTTTTTCCGAATATGGGGAGAAGGATTGGATTTTTTATTGAATATTATTTCATTTCGGAACTCTGATTCAGTACCAGTGTGCTGTACAGGAACAGTACATCCTGATTCTCGAAATCCACCCAACTGCCAAGGAAAGCACTGTTGGGGATATAACGGATGTCGATAACGGTGATCTTGGCATAGGAATCAGCCAGAAGGGGAATGATACTGCGTCCGAAAGAATCACGGAAAATAACCAGTTCCTTATCGGTCAGCGCATCGGGATTTTCAATGGTTACCTTGGAAAGTTCGCCGGAGAGGTACATATCATAAGGATCCTTGCCCACGGCTTTTTCCATATCGTAAACCGAAATTTCACGGTTGTTCTGGTAATCGTATACCTTCAGATCCTGCCAGGTGGGACTTGTCAGATAATACATATCTTCTGCCGGCATGGGCAGTGCAGCCTGACCGTAATACACACCGTAGAAGGGATGATCCAGCAGATGCACATCGAACTCTCCGCTGTAGGGAACGCCCATGCTTTCCGCCAGCAGCTTTGCAGTATCGCCCAGCTGTTCCTGACGCCAGTGGGTATCGGTCTTGTAGTAATCCTCAAGGGAGAGGGTGGGGAAGATGTCGATATATTCCGCAAAGGACAGGGAATCTGTCATCCGGGAAACAAATGCATCGTAATCCATGGACAGATGACCGCTTTCTTCGGCAATGAAATATGCCTTGTCCGGGATGATGGAGAGGTATGGCTTGATGCCCTTATCTTTCAAGAACTGTTCGTAGATAAAGGTGATCCGTTCTGCGGCATGTTCCAGAGATTCATCGGAGATCGACTCCTGCATTTCAGCGGCATAACCGTCGGCAATGAAGATGTTGTTGTTGTCCATCTGACCGAATATATAATTGGCACAGATTGCCTTGACCGTCCGGAAGAAATCGCGGAAGGGGAAGGTGTCCAGGGAGTAGGTTTCAAACTTGGACATGAAACTGTCCGAATATTCTGCGCCGTCCTTCATGATGGAGTCCACCGAAAGTTCCGGGAAAGCGGCAGGATCACGCCGTTCCGCATCCAGGAAATCCGGCTTGGGACCGAAGAAGCAGAGGACCGACAGCACAGCCACAAGCACAGCCATACTGATAATGACCACATGGTTCTTGATCTTGTTGTTCATAGCTGTCACCTCCTCAGAACCGGAAATATAAGAACGGATTGAAGGAACCGTCCACCAGATAGCCGGTGATCACGAGCAGCAGGGAAATCAGTACAATGGGTTCCAGCACATTGATGATCTTACCGGTTTTCGGGGATTCGGAGAGCTTGCCGGCAAGGTTCTTGACAACCGGTGTCGCACCCACCAGAGCGAGTACGAAAATGATGGCATAGCTCCGCAGATAGTACAGGGACTGTGCGGATACAAGGGGAATACCGCCGGCACCGAAAAGTCCGCCGATGGTGGCAAATGCATCCGGCATATCCGCCGCATTGAACACAATAAAGCTGACCATAACAGCAAACAGCAGGTAAATACGGCTCCAGATGCGGCTCTTTTCCAGATGCTTCAGCAGCCACAGCTTTTCAATGGTCAGCAGAACGCCGAAGAAGAGCCCCCAGATTATGAAATTCCATGCCGCACCGTGCCAGAAGCCGGTCAGAAGCCATACAACAAAAATGTTGAACAGCCAGCGCCACTTGGGAACACGGTTGCCGCCCATGGGAATGTACACATAATCGCGGAACCAGGAGCCGAGGGACATATGCCAGCGTCTCCAGAATTCCGTTGCACTCTTGGAGATAAAGGGATAATTGAAGTTTTCGAGGAAATGGAACCCGAACACGCGCCCCAGACCGATCGCCATATCGGAATACCCGGAGAAGTCAAAGTAAATGTACAGCGCAACCGAAATACCGTAGATCCAGTAGAAAAGTACGGACGGTTCATCGGAAGCCAGCGCAATATTGCTGAGTTCACTGAGGGGATTGGCAATCAGAATTTTTTTGGCAAGACCCATCATAAAACGACGGATACCGGCAGCAGCTTCTGCGGTAGTGTGAGTTCTTTCGTCCAGTTCCTTGGCTACATCCACATAACGGACAATGGGTCCTGCAATGAGCTGGGGGAACATGGAAACATACGCGCCCAGATAAATGGGATTTTTCTGCGCAGGAACGCCTCTGTACACATCCACCACATAGCTGATAATCTGGAAGGTGTAGAAGCTGATACCGATGGGGAGAGTGATGCGCAGAAGAGGAATGGCAAGTCCGGTGAGGCGGTTGAAGTTTTCAATAAAGAAGTCGGTGTACTTGAAGTACAGCATAAAGGAGATAATGGCTGCAACGGCGATCATCATGATCGCTTTCGCTTTACCCGTACCCCGGTACCGTTCAATCAGCAACCCCGCGGCGTACCCCATCACGATTGCCAGAATCATCAGGAGTGCATATGTCACGCCGCCCCAGGCATAGAAGAAAATGCTGAATGCAAGCAGAACCGCATTTTTGCATTTTGCCGGCACGAGAAAGTATACCAACATCATACAGGGGATGAAATAGAACAGGAAGGGAATACTTGAAAATAACATGATCTACACTCCTGATAAGGCAGATATTACGTCAGTATAAGTCTTATTCAGCGGTGATCGCCTGGTTTACAACGATTTCAGCTTCCGGAACGGTGATAGCGATGCTTGCGCCGAATGTGTCAATGATACCGCCGCTGGAAGCAACACCCCAAGCCATTACCAGATAATCGCCGGGCAGTTTAACGATATACAGCTTTTCGGGAGAACCGCAGATCCACTGACGGGCAAGAATGTTGTTTTTCAGGGGTTCAACCATAGCATCAACGTCGCTGCTGTCAGCAAAATGGAAAGCGGCGCAGTTGAAGGTGTTTACGTTCATCATGTTGAACATGGAAGCAGCATCGTCCAGCTTGCCTGCATCTGCTGCGGGATAACCGAGGTTTTCGTCGTAGTCGGTGTCAGCCAGAGCAACGAACTTGGCGGGAGCGTCCATCTTTACGGTATCAAAGTTGTAGCTGTTGCCGCCTGCTACGTACAGCATGGTTTCTTCGGAAGCGGAAGCGTTGTAGCCGTTCATCAGAGTAACCAGCAGTTCTTCAGCACTTGCGTAGGACAGTTCTGCGGTACCGTCAGTTTCTTCAGTGGTTTCAGTGGTTTCGGTAGTTTCAGTAGTTTCAACAGTGGTGTCGGATCCTTCGGGCAGGGTCTCATCTTCGTTGTTCTTACCGCCGCAGGAAGCGAGCATCAGCATTGCCAGAATGGCAGAAATCAGGGAAAGGGTTCTTTTCATTGGAATAATTCCTCCGTTTTTAAGTTTTTGTTTTATTTTTCAACCTGGCTTTAGACGTGTTTATCATAGAAAAGTTCCGTGCATTTACGGGGATTTACAATTTGTTCTCGGATTTGGGCGCAAATTGTATATATGCATAATCAATGATAAACAAAACCAGGCATATCTATGCATGATACACCTGATTTACAGATTTTTCAAAGAATCTGTACAGACAGCCGTATTCATTATAACAGCAGTTTGGCTTTTTGTCAAGCCGGTATGCAGAATAAAAGAACCCTGCAGGATTTCTCCTGCGAATTCCCAAAGTAAATTCCACAGTGGAATTTGCGATGGAATTTAGTCTGGGAAAGAAAATGAGGTAGAATTAAGTCTGGGAAAAGGAGGCCCAGACTATGGCAGATACAGAAAAGAAAAACAAACACATGACCCTC
>JAFUKI010000085.1 GCA_017467815.1 Clostridia bacterium | reverse complement strand
GGAAAATATATGCTATAATACACACAAACAATATTTTCAAAAAGGAGCAAAATTATGGCAAGAATCGTTTTATTCGACGGTACCACACTGGACAACTTCACAAAGATAGACGGTACGCCCGCTGAGTGGATCCTGAACGAAGACGGCAGCATGACCGTTGGCAGAGACAGTATCGTTTCCAAGGCTACTTACAAGGATGCCCACATTCACGTGGAATGGATGGAACCCGATATGCCTGAAGCACAGGGTCAACAGAAAGGCAACAGCGGTGTGTACATCCACGGCTGCTACGAACTGCAGGTTCTGGATTCTTACGGTGTAGAAAAGCCGGCGGCTGATGGATGCGGCAGTATTTACAATATGTTTACCCCTCTGGTGAATGCCTGCAAGCCTGCTCTGGAATGGCAGACTTACGACATCATTTTCCGTGCGCCCCGTTACAACGACCGCGGTGAAATGACCGAAGCTGCACGGGTTACCATTCTCCAGAACGGACAGGTAATTCACAACAATATCATTCTCCATCGTCACACACCCGGTGGTGTAACCTCAACCCCCGTTCCGGAAGGACCTCTGATGCTGCAGGACCACGGCAACCCCGTAAAGTTCCGCAACATCTGGATCGAGACTCTTTGATCATACTGCATAAACAAAAAGTCGGACTGTTCGTTTTGAGCAGTCCGACTTTTGATTTTGTTGGGAATTCGTTTTTCGAGTGCAGGTAACCGGTTATTCCACGCGGTAGATCTCACAGCACTTACGGTCAATATCCAGCTCGCACATACCGTTTTCCACCACAGCATCCCGACCTTCGGTGAGACAAACCAGCTTCTTTGCCGGAATTGAGAAATGCAGTTTGAAGCAGTGTGCGTCCGGATGATGGTTGAGAACAAACAGAATCGTTTCGCCGTTTGCTTCCTGCAGTACCGCACTGCCCAGCATACGGGGCTGTTCCTGCGGACCGTTGAAAAATGTCAACTTGAGAGCGTCGCAGGAAATTCCCACACGGGGCACCACATTCGCTTTGTTCAGCAGTTCACCAAATGCCGCGATATCGTTCAGATCATCCTTTTCCGACTCGCCCTGACCCAGATACTTGTCTACAAAGTATACCTTACCCTTGCCGATTACATTTTCTCCGACCTGTACGCCGCCGAAGAAAGTGCATTTTTCGCCGGTTTCGTAACGGGTGGGCAGTACACCGGTAATGGCAAGTATGCCGCCATTCTGTACATAGTTCAGCAGCTGTTCTTCCGTCTTAGCCGCAATCACAGGAGAGCCGGGATATACGACCAGAGGATATTGGCGCAGAGAGGCATCGCTGTAATGGATATCGATCGCAGCTGCCTGTACACCGTTCTGTTCGGCAAGGCGGAACATACCGATGTATTCTGCCGATGCAAGACCGGCGCGGACACCGTCGATCTTCGGTGCGCCGATATGCAGTTTACCGTCATTACAGGGCATGGGGTCACCAAAAGATGTATGAAGATGAGCAGTCAGGTCGTAAATGATGCCGATATCGTTCAGCGGCTTCATGGCATCCCAGTTTTTGATCTTATCAAACAGGATCACCGGTGTTTCCGTCAGCACATCAATGCTGGGCCGTTTGTGACCGTGGATGGATACGGGAGAATCGCCCCAGCCGTCACGGTCGTGGAACATATACCACTGGATCGCCTTACAGCCATGGGCAAGAGCACAGCGCGCCATAAACCGCATATGGTCATCCGATACACGGGAGCTGAGCACCTTTTCCCATGTACCCGCCATAAATTCGGAACTGTAGGGGAATTTCAGAGTGTCCGTCATCAACTTCATAACACGAGCCAAAGACTGGTAACCGGAATAACTCATAAATGTACCGCGGTAGAAGTCATAGCCGGTGATCCCCTCTGCAGCTTCTTCGAAATCGGGCATACGTGTGGGTACGCCTTCCGGAAGATGGGGGTCATAGTTGGTCATAAAGATAACCTGTTCGGATGTGATACCGTTGGCTTCATGCATCTTCCGCAATTCTACAATGAAACGGCACATGATCCATGTATGGAATTTCATCCAGTCCGCATAGTATGCATAATCATCATCAATATCTTCGGGTACGGAACGGGGCGCAGGGATCTCTTCGAATGCCGTATAACGGGTACGGTAGGGGAGGTTTTCCACAGTCCCGTAGGTTTCTTTCAGGAACTGATGATAATACCCGCCGGGCGCCACATTTACCGGGTTATAGTCGGACTGCAGGAAGCTGTCCTGAACGATGTAGGAGACTTCGTTGTCCAGGTTGATCATGGTAATGCAGCCGCCGTTGACCTTCAGATGGGGGATAATGATCTTTGCCATTTCACCGAACCATTTTCTGACCCATTCCAGATATACCGGGTGCATATAGGAAGGCTGATAGCTGCCGCCGAAGTACCCTTTGGTAAACTTATCCTCATTGTTCAGAGAAAAGGTTTCTTCCAGATCCTTTACAACAAACCGGGGATGACCGCCGTAAGGCAGTTCCGCACAGCAGAAAGGACCGCAGCGGAAATTCAGATTCAGACCGTATTTTTCAATGATCTCCAAAAACAGCATCAGATTCAGCCGGGGATCGGTTTCGCCGGTGAAATCATATACCCCATCGGGATGCTCTTCATTGGGTTCAACGACCAGATGGCATTCCCACGGCACATATGCAGTCACAGTACGCAGTCCGGTTTCCGCAAAAGCACGGACGATCTCCTCCCAATACTGAGGATCCAAGCGGAAATACTGAATCTCTCCGCCGAATATTTCTTTTGCCTGAATATCCAACATACTTTTTCCTCCTGTTTGATCAAATTTATGTATGGATTTTTCTTATGCGTTTTTCCACATTATATCATATTTATTCCGGCAGTGCAAGACGTTTTTTATACTTTTTGTCTATTTTCACCTGTTATTTTTCACGGTATTATCCCCTGTCAGAACCTTGTTTTCCGCAGCAGACACATTTTCACCTCTATCATTCCGCAGCTTATATACGAGATCGCCGGGAAACAGTAAAAGCCGCTGTATCGAGTTTCCTTTCTCAATACAGCGGCCTGTTTACTCATCTGAAAATCAATAATTTTCTTCGTGGATTTCGAAATAGCTCTGAGGATGTGCGCAGGTGGGACATACTTTCGGTGCCTTGGTGCCTACAACGATGTGTCCACAGTTCCGGCATTCCCATACCTTCACTTCGCTCTTTTCAAATACCTGTGCGGTTTCTACGTTTTTCAGCAGAGCGCGGTACCGTTCTTCGTGCTGCTTTTCAATAGCGGCAACCAGACGGAATTTTGCAGCCAGTGCGGTAAAGCCCTCTTCTTCGGCGGTCTTTGCAAAGCCTTCGTACATATCCGTCCATTCGTAGTTTTCCCCTTCAGCGGCAGCAAGGAGGTTTTCAGCGGTGTCACCGATACCTTCCAGTTCCTTCAGCCACATTTTGGCGTGTTCTTTTTCGTTTTCAGCGGTCTTCAGGAAAAGAGCAGAGATCTGTTCGTATCCTTCCTTCTTGGCTACAGAAGCAAAATAGGTATACTTGTTTCTTGCCTGGGACTCACCGGCAAATGCAGCCGCCAGATTGGCTTCGGTCTTTGTGCCTGTGTACTTGTTTGTGTTTTTCATACTTCAACCTCCAAAACAGATTTGTATATTTATTATAATCATTGTATCACTTTTTCGGGGACTTATCAATGGTATTTTCTGAATTTACAAAAAATACACAGTATCATTACATGATTCTGAATGTATACTATCCCATACAGTGCGCAAACTATTTCTGTCAAAGGAGGGCGGATTGTGGTTACTCTTTATTTTCGTACCGTTTTTATTTATATATTTCTGATCATTACCATGCGGCTTATGGGGAAACGTCAGCTGGGGGATCTGCAGGTGAGCGAGCTGATCATTACATTCATGCTGTCCGAACTGGCGGCTACTCCCATCTCTAACCGGGAAATCCCGATCCTGTACGCGCTTCTGCCCATACTTCTGCTGCTGTCCATTGAAGTGATCGTCTCTTTCGCTTCCACACGATGCAATACACTGAAAAAGCTGCTCAACGGTTCTCCCGCCATTCTGGTAAACAAGGGCAAACTTTCCCGCCGGGCATTGTCCGACAACCGGATGGAAGTTGACGAACTGCTGTCCGAGCTGCGGCAGAAGGGGTTTGCGTCTCTGGATGAAGTGGATTATGCGATTCTGGAGGAAAACGGCAGGCTTTCCGTATTCCCTGTACCGAAATATGCACCTGTGACCTGCGGCGATATGCAGTTGTCCCCTACGCGTAAGGGGATTGCCCATCCTTTGATCGTTGACGGCAAAATCATCGAAAGAGAACTGGACAGATGCCGTAAAGACAAAGCCTGGCTGGAAAAACAGCTGCAGAAGCGGAAAACCCAGCCGGAGAAAGTATTTCTGCTGACACTGGACGATGCCGGCGGTGTGGTCTGTTTATTACGGGAGGATATATGAAAATTCTGATTCTTGCCATTGCCATTCTGGTTCTGGTCACGGGGGTGGTTATCTGGGAAAGCCGGTATGTAACCGTGACCGCAGCTTCATTGATCCGTACGGCGGAACAAATGCCCTCTCCGTCCGTTTCCGATACCGATCATGCATCACAGGATTTTGATACCTTCCAGCGTGCATACACGGAATTCCGGAAAACGTGGGATGATACTGTACGGATCCTCTGCCTGTTTGTCGGTCATACGGAAACGGAACGGATTGAAGCTGCTTTGGAAGAGACCGGTGTACGGTACCTTTCCGACGATATCCCCGGCTACCGATCCGCCAGAAATAAACTGATCGCGGAACTGCAAAAGCTCCGCGATCTTGAAAAATTTTCCTTTGACAGTTTTACCTGATATTACCGGAAGGGTGTTGCGCCATCTGCTTCAAGCAGCTTCTTGCGGCAGATTGTGTGATACCCTTTTTCGCCGGAAATCGAGAAAGCACGCTCGATTGCTGCGGCAATGTATTCCGGATTCAGATAATTTTCCTGATTGGCGGCGGTTACAGCAGTAACTTTCAGCACACCGTCCGCATTTTCCGCGCGCAGAGAACGGATATAAGTGGTGATATCCACTTCCTTCTCGCCGCTTTTGGATTTCTTCATCATAACAACGGGAGAACGGAACAGATTCTCAATGGCGGCGCATTGTTCATCCGTAACGGTAAATCCGCCGTAAGTGATCTCGTTTTCCGCATACTGCACGTTGACCGGCTTGCCCACTGCGGTGTACACTTCCTTTACCGCAATACCGAGGGGCATGGTTTCCTGCAGTCTGGCAAGGACTTGGGCATCCGGGAGATCCTTCATGAGACGGATGTCACAGATTTCTTCCTCACCGCCGCAGCCGACGGACAGGGGTGTTGCAAATACCAGCTTGGGAATGGGGTTGAAGCCTTCCGTATAATACACCGGCAGACCGGAACGCACGACCGCGCGGGTCATCACTTTTGTCAGTTCCAGGTGGGAGATATACAGTGCCGGACCGAACTTGGCAAAACGCATACGTATTGTGCGTGCCGCTTTGACGCTTCCCTTGGGCGGAAGTTCCGGCTTCGGCGGCAGAGGTTTACCACCGGCAATATCCCCGGAGCTGTCACTGCTGTCAGGATGTCCCGGACACCATCTGCACATGGATTTATCCACCAGCTTATTCACACCGCATCCGGAGCATTTTTCTTTACAGGAAGGTGTTACAGCCGCTTCTGCCGCTTTGTGACGCTCAGACAACAAAAATTCCTTTGTCACGCCGCAGTCGATCATATCCCAGGGCAGGATTTCTTCATCCGGAATGGTACGGTTTGCATAGAACGCAGGATCTATGCCGCAGTCTGCGAATACGGTCATCCATTTGTCGAAATCGAACTGTTCTTCCCATGCATCCAAGAACATTCCCCGTTCCACCGCTGTTTCCAGAGCATCCGCAAGCCGTCTGTCCCCGCGCGCCAGTACCGCTTCGATATGAGAAACCTTGGCATCGTGGTAATTGTACCGTACTTTCCGGTCGGTGATCTTTTCGGACAGGAATTTCTGTTTTTCTTCCAGTTCCGCGAATGTATTCTGGCGTTCCCACTGGAAAGGTGTGTGGGGTTTGGGAATGAAACATGCCACGCTGAGGGTAACCTGGGGCTGTTTTGCCTTATTACGGTTCGGCATCCGGTAATATTCGTCCACCACATTCTTCGCCAGAGATGCGATGCCGGCAATATCATCGTAGGTTTCATAGGGCAGACCGTTCATGAAGTACAGCTTGACCTGGTTCTTGCCTGCCGCATATGCCACCCCAGCCGCACGGAGGATATCCGCTTCTGTTACATTTTTGTTGATGACGTCACGGAGTCTTTGAGAACCTGCTTCGGGAGCAAAGGTCAGGGTACTGCTGCGGACAGTGGAGATCTTGTCCATCAATTCCTTGGTGAAGCTGTCTGCACGGAGGGAGGGCAGGGACAGGCTGACACGCTTATCGTCCGTCCATTCCAACAGTTCGTCCGTCAGTTCCCGGATCTTGGAATAGTCACTGATGGACAGGGAGCACATGGAAATCTCATCATACCCCGTTGCGCCGATCAGCTTTTTCGCCATATCGTTCAGCATTTCGGGAGAGCGTTCTCTGACCGGTCTGGTGACAAAACCTGCCTGGCAGAACCGGCATCCACGGATACAGCCGCGGAATACTTCGATATTCACACGATCCTGCACCGTTTCGATATACGGAATCACAGGTTCGGTGGGTACATAACATTTATCCAGATCCGCAATCACCCGTTTGGTGACTTTCGCCGGAACCTTTTCATCCGCAGGCGTAATGGCGGAAATGGTACCGTCTTCGTTATAGGAAATGGAGTACAGGGAGGGGACATAGAAACCCTTCAGTTCCGTAGCGGCGGCATAGAGGAATTTTTCCTTAGTGTAGGAACCGTCTTCCTTCATGCGCACATACAATTTTGCCAGTTCCGGCAGTGCTTCTTCCCCTTCACCGATGGAGAAAATATCCACGAATTCCGCCACAGGTTCCGCGTTGTAGGAACAGGGACCGCCGGCGAGGATAATGGGATGTTCTTCCCCGCGTGCTTCACGGCGCAGCGGAATACCTGCCATTTTCATCATTTTCAGCATGGTGGTATAGCAAAGCTCGTACTGCATGGTAAACGCCACCATATCGAATTCTCCGACAGGGTCACCGCTTTCGTGGGTGAACAGGGGGATACCGCGTTTTTCCATTTCTTCCGCCATATCCATCCAGGGGGAATACACTCTTTCGCACCACACATCTTCAATCTGGTTCAGACAGCCGCACAGAATGCGCATACCCAGATTGGACATCCCGATCTCGTAGGTATCCGGGAAGCAAAAAGCGATACGCATTTTCACCTGCGCCGGATCCTTGAATACGCTGCCCGTTTCACCGCCGGAATACCGCCCCGGTTTGGAAACGCCGGTAATAAAACTCTTGATATCTTCTCTCATCACACAAAAAAGGCTTGTCGCGTTCAGCAGGGGAGGGAGAAACACTTTTTGTGAAAAAGTATTTCTCCCTCCCCTGCACCCCTCCCTCTTTTCAAAAAACTTTTGAAAGATCGGAGGCCGAAGAATTGCTGCACAAATCTTCAGGGGAAGGAAAACACTTACGACAGCCCCTTCTCCTTTTCATTTGCTTTGTTGATTTGGATTCACGCTTTGCAGTTTGTTACAACAGTTCAGCGTACAAATACTTTGGACGACAGCAGCATGGGAACAATCCACAGCAGCTGGTAGAGGATGATGAATACGGAACTCATCAATCCAATGGAATCGGCGAGAACCAGCAGTGTCATGACAGCCGCGCCGATGATGACCGCCAGAATATTCAATGCGATATTGGTCTTTCTGGTATGCAGAACCTTATCGCAGTAGGAGATCACCTGCAGGAGGGATTTGGGTGAACCGCAGGTAACAAGACCGCTGTCAACCTTTTCTTCATATGCACCGACTTCGTCCATGCTTGCGTAACGGATCACCTTCAGGGGCATATTCTTCATATGTACCTTCCGCGCGATCATGCGCTCGTCGATGTTGGGATCGAAAGTACGTACACATACATACAGACCGTTGGTACGGAACTGGCTGAGGATCATCTCAATATCACTGTCCATGCCGTACTGGATGTACATCTTGCATACCAGCTTATCCTCGCGGAACATATACATGATGGAAAGTTCGTCAGACAGATCCACATCGTCTTCCGCCTGTTCTCTGGTGATCTCAAAACCGCGGCGGGTCAGTGCGGCTCCGCTTCCGAAGATGATGTTTACGCCATCTACTTCCGCTGCCAGGAATCCGGCTTCGGTGTCATAGATCTTTACGTTTTCGGAATGACCCATTTCCATGGTTGCCACTTCAAAAACATCCTGCAGCGGTCCGCCGGCATGGGCAAATACACTGGCTGCGTAATACAGCACTCTGTCGATACGGGCGTTGTTGTAAATCCGCAGATTCTGTACCCGTACGCTGTAAGAGGGGAAGATATTCTTATCATCAAAAGTAACGACGGATGCGTTGGAGTATTCTTCCAGAGAAGATTCACCCACGATCGCACTGTCGTATTCCTTTGCCGCTTTATTGGCGCGGTAGAAGGGATAGCTGAAGGAAAGGTATACCGGCATGGGTGCCAGCATCATCAGTGCCACACAAACGATCTGGGCAACTTCTGTAGCCGTATTGCCGCAAACCGCGCCGAACACGCCGAACAGTATCGCTGCAGCCACCATGATGCCCATGATGCAGCTGACAAAAACATTAACCGTTCCGTCGGGTGTACACAGACGTGTGAAGAATCCATCGACAAATTCGGTCTTTTCGATCTTCATAACATCGCAGACTTCGGTATCTTCCGCGAAAGCATCCGTTTCATGCTGGGACTGCTCATCGGGAATACGGCAGACAATATGTTTATCCTTGGAAGAAGATACTACCTTGAAGCAGATCATTTCCCGTTTTGTATTGAAGATCGCGGCAACAATGGTCATCAGAGCCGCGAAGGCAACGGTGAAGTTGAACATCGCCGGTTCATTGGACTGCACGGTGATCAGTGCGATCACGGCAGTATAGATAATACCGGCAATCATCATCAGTCCGGTAATACTTTCCGGCTTGGGCGTACCTCTGAACAGAGCCTTGATGCCTGCAATGATCTCTTCATAAGCACACAGGCAGGCCAGAAGCATAAGCTGCAGGCTGACCATGGCGTATACAACCGGGTATACAGCCGGGTCGAATGCGCCACCAAACTGTTTTGCCGTTCCGGTGAACAGCTTGGCAAATACTTCGATATTTTCAAAGAGCATCAGCAGTACGGTAAATACAGCGCAGAGTCCAAGGCGGATCCACAGAGACAGCATCTTGCTCTGATATTCCTTCTTGATCTTCGGAACCTGGGATCTGTCCACAAATTCGGGACGGTCCAGATGCACCTTGCGGACTTCATGGGTAGCGGATTTCGCTTCCAGACGGTCGCCTTCCTGCACTGCCGCCTGATGCAGTTCATCCTGCACTTCTGCCTCGGCTGCTGCGGATTTTCTGTTTTTCTTCTTGCCCTTGCCTTCTTCTTCATCCATGCCGAATGCGATCATCAGATTGATATCCGTAGGATCAAAAGCATCGTCAAGTGCCGGCATATCTTCGGCATTTTCCTCTGCTTCGGCATTTTCTTCTTCCGGTGCTTCCAGAGTGAATCCGGACTCTGTTTCTTCGGCAGACATATCATTGTCCGCTGCAGCCGGTTCGGCAGGTACTTTATTCGTATCTTCCGAGAACAGGGAGGCAGCTGCGAAAGGAACTTCTTCCGCTGTTTCTTCAGCCGGAAGTTCTTTATCCGCATATGTATTCTCCGGTTCTTCGGAAGCTGTTTCAGCAGCAGGAACTGTATAACCGAAATCCTGTCCGTACAGCGCTTCCCTTTCCTCTGTATACAGGGGTTCTTCCGCAGCGGCGGCTTTCGTCTTTTTCTTCTTACCGAAGGAGAACAGGGAGAAACGCTTTTTGGGTTTTACGGTTTCTTCCGGTTCATCGTCGGGTTCATAAATACCTTCTTCATCTTCCAGTTCGCCGTCGTGGTCGTAGGCACCGGGAATATCATTGGTAAAGGTGTATTCCTCGCTGTCCTCTTCCAGAGGATCATCAGCCAGAGACAGGGGCGGCAAAGCGTCCTCAACAGCTTCATCGGCGGGAGCGAAAATCGAATCCAGTGCGGAGAGCATACTGTCATCGTCCCGTATAGTCTCCGTGATTTCCGGCTGTTCCGCATCGTCGCTTTCCTTCAGACGGATTACAATATCGTCATCGTCATTGTCCGATTCAACGTGATCCTCTTTGTCATACTCAGGCATATATTTGCGCAGCAGAGCATGAATATCCAGTTCGCTGTCTGATGTCTCTCCTTCGGAAGAACGCACGTCAATGGATTCCGGGCGAACCGTTTCCTCGGACATCTGATTCTGTTTGTTGCTTTTCTTCTTATCGTTAGCCATTTTCTCAGCAGTTGGCTTTATACATCCGTACAAAGCCCATCCTTTCTACCCAAATTCGGGTGCCTAATCTGGCGCATTTTCTTATTTTTCTGTTATTGCGGGAACCTTCCCCATTTATCCGCGCTGTTTTCTTGCCGCATGACACAACAGAACGGATGCAGCCGTGGAAACATTCAGGGAATTCACCTGTCCGTACATGGGAATGGAGACTAAGAAATCACATCTCTCCTTCACCAGTCTGCTGACGCCGTTTCCTTCACTGCCCAGCACAATGGCGCAGGGAATATGGAAATCCGCATCCCAGAAATCCTGTCCGCCGGCTTCTGCGGCAAATGTCCACACACCGGCTTCCTTCAGTTCTTCTACAGCACCGGCAATGTTCTGGACTCTTGCTACCGCCATATGCTCAACGGCACCGGCAGAGGCTTTATATACCGCCGGGGTCAGTCCGCAGGCACGCCGTTTCGGAATCACAACGCCATGGGCGCCGCAGCATTCGGCACAACGGATGATCGCACCCAGGTTATGGGGATCCTCCACGCCGTCGCACACTACGATCAGAGGCATTTCCCCTCTGTCCGCCGCGATCTGCAGAATATCCGCAATGGAAGCATATTCCTTAGCCGCAGTCTGCGCCGCAACACCCTGATGGTTCTCACCCCGTGCCAGCTTGTCCAGCTTCTGCACATCGGCATCCACCACAGGAATTCCCGCTTTTTTGGCTTCTGCGATCAATACAAGCACAGAGCCTTCTCTGCCGGCTACGTACAGCTTGTCCACCGGTCTGCCGGACTTAAGAAGTTCACGAACCGCATTTCTGCCGACTACGATGCCATAATCTTCATCCGTTTCTTCATATCTGCGGGATACATGATCGTTTCTCCTGCCGGAGTTCCCGTATTCTTTTCGGTTGTTCTGTTTTTTCTCCATACGAAATCTCCGTTTTCCTTGACTCATACTGTGATCCCAAATGGGCATTCGTATACATCATCATTATAACACATTTCTTCATTTTTGTACATAGTTATTTCCAACAAAACCGCGCAAAAGTATGGAAATTTCTCAAAATTTTAAGGAAATCCGGTCTTTTGCGAGGCAGGACAGGCATATCAGCGGCTTTTTTCGGAATAGTCGGAATATTCAATCACTTTCCGTTCAATAATGATATTGCAGGGATTTTTCCGCAAAACGGCGGATATATCCGGAATAAACACGAAGCAGCAAACAAAAAAGGCACGACTGAATCAATCGTACCTTTTATGCATAAGACTACGTTAGCCAAATAATGTAAAGACAGAATTACTGTTCTTCCTTCATAGCTGCAAAGCATTCGCTGCAGTATACGGGTCTGTCATTACTGGGCTGGAAAGGAACCTTAGCTTCCTTGCCGCAGTTTGCGCAAACAGTGGTGAACATTTCTCTCTGTTCCTTGTTTACGTTCTTTCTCTTGTCACGGCATGCCTTGCATCTCTGGGGCTCGTTCTGGAAGCCTTTTTCAGCATAGAATTCCTGTTCACCGGCGGTGAAAACGAATTCATTTCCGCATTCCTTGCACTTTAAGGTCTTGTCCTCGTACATCTTTTTTTCCTCGCTTTAGTGTGATGAAAATTTTCTGCCCTCGACGGATTCGCACCGTCACCTTTGGAAACAACGCTCTACCGTTAAGCTATTCGGGCATTTTTATATAGATCCCGGGAAATGTATCTGATTCCCAAAGGATGTATATACATAGTCATATCCGTTTCCGGATGATTCAGGGACTTTTGGTCAGCAGCCCTTTGTTTTTTCTCTTGATTCTGTATATGGCATTGCTGACAGAACGCTCCGACCGGTTCAGCAAAACTGCAATCTCTCTCGGCGGCTTGCCTTCGATATACTGCATGAATACCGTTTTTTCATACGGAGACAGAGTATCGCATATCGCCTTCAGGAGAGTGCTGTCTTCCCTTTCGGATTCTGCCGGCTGCATATTGTTCTGGATCCATTCCAGCCGACCCAGTTTGGCGCCGGTGGTTTCCTTTTCCTTTTCAATCCGCCGCAGTGTACGTTTATACCGACGTACTTCCGAAATGTAGGCATTGCGTATGCAGATCTTCGCATATAATCCGAAACGGACCGCTTTTCCCTTCTTCTCCTCACCCGGCGCGTAGGACATTGCCGCTTTATATAAAGCCACATATCCGTCCTGCCGCAATTCCTCCATGCCGATACCATCCGCATTGGTGCTGGTATCCACAAGTCCCAGGGAGGGAGCGAAACGATTTGCCATAGAATCCACGAGTTGTTTATATTGTACAGTCAACATACGAAAGGCTTCTTCATCACCGTTCCGGATCTGTTCCACCAGTGCAAGGGCTTTGTTTTCCGCATCCGGATCATATTTCCGTTTGCCGGAAACACCATCCGTATTCTTATCTTCCTCAGCACTTTTCACAACAGTCCTGTCTGCGGCAGTCTGCATTTTCCTGTTTTCAGTACGCACCGACAACTCCTAATTTGTACAGTTATATAAAATATTTAACAAAAACCATACATTCATACTTTATTATATCATGAATCCTCATTTTGTCAATAGTCTTGTTAAAATATTTTTATAATTTTCTTTCATTTTTTTACTATTATTGTGCATTATCGACACAATACGTTATAAAATGAATGAGTTACATTTGTAACTACTCTAAGTTTTTTCAGTTTTCGAACAAATAATTCACGTTTCCGGTGACCAGCGCAGTGATGCCGCGCAGTACAACATCCGGCTTGTCCTCGAAGTTCATCTCCATGCGGCGTACCTGGTTGTAGGTATCGGCGCGGAGTGACAGTTTCAGTGCCATACCGTCCCGATCCTTGATGGTACAATGGAAAATATAACCGTCTCCGTCCCGTTCACAGCTATGGTCAATAACGGCACCCCGTTTTTCCAGGGAAAGATGCCGCATTGCGCTGATATAGCTCTTTTCCCGGACCGCAGCCATCAACAGATCTTCCGCCAGACCTTCTGCAATGATGCGTCCCTTCTTGGTTACATAGAACATAACGGATTCATCGTCGGGACGGAAATTATCCAGATCCACGATTTCGTCTTCGCCTTTTTTCCCTTCCACAAGCTCCTGTTTCAGAAGACTCTGGAAACATTCCACAAAATTGAAATAATCCACCAATCCATCCCGGATGATAATGGATGCAACATCTGTATAATTCAACGGATACCCGATCTTATCCAGCAAATACAAGATAAATACTTTGACCTGATCCGGTTCTCTCAGCAGCTCAGCCACTTGCTCAATACCCTGCTTTCTTCACAAATTCTGTCATGATGAACACAGAAATTCGGGGAGCCGTTTGCCCCCCGAATTTCATGTGGTTTCTGGAATATACGCGATTTTTTCAGAACGGCTTCAGTGCTTTCAGGAAGCGGTGGTATCTTCTGAAGTATCGGTTGCCGCCTTCTTGGTCATGTAATCATTGAGCTTTGCACCGTTGAAGTTGCGCATTCCGTAGTAGTCGGAATCCACACCGGTCAGTTCATCGGATACAATGTAAGCATCCTGCAGGAAGTAGACCGGGCATACGGGCATATCTTCAAGGAGCATCTTTTCTGCATCGTGCAGAATTGCGGTTCTTGCAGCTCTGTCGTATTCAGCATTTGCGGAGTCGATCAGTGCGTTGTATGCTTCGCTGTTGTAACCGGAAATATGACCGATCACATCATAGGTGCTGGAAGCCATATCGGCACCGTTGCCGGAGTATGCGGCTGCAAACTGGGAAAGAATGTTGAACGCATCTGCGGACTGCATCATGGTATCTACAGCGATCACATCGAAATCACCGGTCAGATAAGCATCCTGGAACAGATCGGAAGTAACACCGGTTTCGCTTACCTGGAGACCCAGAGAACTGTCGATCTTAACGGTGAATCCCAGCGTTTCCCAAACGCCCTTGATGTAGTCGGCAACAGCCATGTCTACTTCGTTGTCACGTACAGTGATGGTGAAGGAACCACCGGAAACACCGGCATTCTTCAGCAGGGTCTTAGCTTCTTCCAGATTCGCGGAGGTGGCGATCAGATCACCGCCTTCTTCACGGAAGGAGCTGCGGGACTTGGCGTCAAATACCTTATAGGGAACATAACCGGTTGCGGGCTTTGCAAAGGTGATCATTTCAACGATGGCGTCTCTGTCGATCGCCAAAGAAAGAGCACGGCGCACTTCGGGCTTTGCAAACAGCTCGTTTTCGGTGTTGAACACATATGTATGTGTAGCCATCATATCGGTGACTTCAGCATCTTTCTTCAGAGCAGCGCGTTCTGCCAGCGGGAGATTGTTGTCCAGATAAATGGTGGAACCGAGTTCTCCGCTGTTGTAAGCATCCAGCTGTGCCTGTTCGTCGCCAAGGGTGAATCTGTTGACCAGTCTGTAAGGAATTACATACTTGTCCAGCGGTTCTTTGCTGTCGGGATCCTGATCCAGATAGTAGTATGCGGAACGACCCAGAGCGATCTGTCCGTTTTCAGCAATTTCTCTCAGAACGAAAGGACCGTTGCTAAGAATGGTGGTAGTCTTGGTACTCCACTTTTCGCCGATACGGCTGATCATATCTTCACGCAGCGGTACGAGAGCGATGGAAGCGCACTTTTCAAAGAAGTTGTCCAGATCCACTTCGCCTTCAAATACGATCTGTAGAACGTAAGTATCAACTGCCGCTACGCCAACATCGTCAATGGAAGCATCGCCCAGCTTGGCAGCCTTGGCATTCTTGATATCATACAGCAGAGAAGCGCCTTCTCTCTGTGCTTCGGGATCCAGCAGGCGTTTCCAGGAATATACAAAGTCAATAGCCTGTACGGTACGGCCGTCACTCCAACAGGTCAGTCCGCCGAGATCCACGATAATGGAGAAATCATCATCATCGTTTACTTCAACTCTGTAATCCTGCATCATTGCCTTAACCCATTTTCCGTTTTCGTCCAGACGGGTCAGACCTTCGTACATGAGAGTCATGTAACGCAGCTGTGCATCGTCTGTAATGGGTTTCTGCGGGTCAAAATCGTATACTTCTGTGCCCAGATACATATCGATAATCGCACCCCTGTCTTTTCCTTCGAGCGTTGTGCAGCTCGCCATCGTGGTCGTGAGCATCAGCGCAACCAGAATGAGGGACAGCATTTTTTTCATAGTTCCTAAATCCTCCTCAGAGCGTAATAACTATGGGTATTTTACTCACATCATTATATCACTTTTTTTTGAAATAATCAATATCGACTTTTCCACAAATCTCAAGTTTCATCCATATGCACAATTAAATTTGTCATTTTTGTGCAATTTACCGTATCCCTATCACACATTTCTCCATTTTCGGGGATCCAATCCCCTGTAAAAACAGCATTTCGGAAATATTTTTGTCAAATGTGCTATTTTGTATAAACCTGACCGATCCCGTCAATCCTAATCCATCCCTATTTTTATGCTCCGGAGGCACAGTATGTATCCGTTATTTGCGCAAAGAACATCCCAAGCCATGCCCTCCAGCGCACTCATTCTGGAGAATTTCGGCTTTTCCGCACCGATGCACGCCATGAACACCCGGGAATTCACTGCGGAAGGATTCACGGTCAGCACCTCGTGTACCGTCCATGGTTCCTATCATTCCATCATAACTGAGAACGTCTGGCAGTCCGGTGCCGCCATGAAGACCCGCTGTCTCCGTGTACTGTCCGACATTCTCGGAGAATACATCCGCAAAGCCGGCATCTGTCTGCAGAGCTGCCGCACCCTGGTTTGCGGTCTGGGCAACGGAGAGGTCACCCCGGACGCACTGGGGCAGGCTGTGTGCAGACGGATTCCCGCCATGACGAATGCACTGATGAATGGTGTGGAACTGTATGTTTTCTGCCCCGGTGTACCTGCCAGGACGGGAATTCCCACGGACACTCTGGTAAGATCCGTTGCGGAGCTGCTTCATGCGGATCTTCTGATCACGGTCGATGCCTTGTGTGCCCGCAGTCTGACCCGGCTTGCTTCGGTGATACAGATCACGGACTCCGGCGTAACACCGGGAAGCGGCGGTAATGACACACCGGAATCAGGGGAAATCAGCATCCGTACCATGCCCTGTCCCGTCATCACCATCGGCGTACCCACGGTAATTTCCTCGGACACCATGATCCGTGATGCTGCAGGTACGCTGAACATGGAAAATCCGCCGCCTTCCCTGCCGGTTTCCCATACCGCCATTGATGCGATCGTATCCGGTTACAGCGAAATCATCGCAGGAGCTGTCAACCGCACTCTGCTTGCCCCTGTTTTGCTGTAATTTCCCGCAGAACAGGTTCTATTTCCCTTTCCGACGGCATATATGAATAGTAATCATTCCACGCTTCGGAAAGGACTGTCAAAATGATGGATCAGACACACACCGCCTACCGGAATACCGCAGAACCAGATGAAACTCTGATCGGACAGATTCCGCTGCCCATTCCTGAGTCCGACTCCCCTGTATCCTCGCCCCCGGCAGAATATCATGGGGACAAAAAGATCGTAACTGTCACGCCGGAACAGGGGGACGCCGGAATACCAGAGGAAGACACATACGTACAGCAGTCCCATTCCGGCATAATACGGATTCTTCTGCAGATATTCACCGGGATTATGGCGATGCTTGCGCTGTTTGTTTACTGTGTTACGCTGCTGACGGAAGGCGGTATGCTTCTCGCGGACGGGATCGGACATATTGCTGTAGGAGAGCTGTTCGGCGGCATGGCTATGGTATCTGTTCAGAAGGTGAATCCGCCTCTGGAAACGGAATCGTCGGTGCCGCCGTCGGATAATGCTTCCGGATCGGACAACCCTCTTTCCTCCCTGCCCGCCAATGAGGACGAATCCGGTACCGCCGCGCTGACGAATATCCGTGAATACGATCTTTCCTCCCAATCGCCCCTCGGTCTGGGGCTGATCAACGAAACGCCCTATTCCCCCGATCTGGACACCCTTCTCACCAGAACCCCCATTCCTTCTCTGCAGGATTTACAGAGGGAATACGGTACCGATGCGCCGATCGTGCTGATTCTCCACACCCACGGTACGGAAGCCTTTTCGGACAGCGGAACGGAAGGGTATCACACCACCGACAGCAGCAGGAATATTCTGACAATGGGTTCGCTGATGGAGGAAATACTGGTGGAAAGCGGGATTCCCACGATCCACTGCACCACTTTATTTGACGCCGATTCCTTTGACAGTGCGTATTACAATGCGTCCCTGTACATCAAGGAAATGCTGAACCAGTATCCCTCCATCTCCTACATTTTTGACATTCACCGGGATGCGATCATGGACGGAGCCGATGCCGGAATTGCCCCGTATACAGAAAGTGACGGTATTGGATATGCCCAGATGATGTTTGTTGTGGGTACGGATCACGGCGGTTCCGGACATACGGGCTGGCTGGAAAATCTGTCATTGGCGGTACGTCTGCAGGCTGCTCTGCATGGAGAGATCCCAACGCTGATGCGGGACATCAATCTGCGGTCGGCGTCGTTCAATGCCCAGTACGCGAAAGGTGCCCTGCTCATCGAAACCGGTGCCGCGGCTTCGGATATAAAAGATGTAGAAAATTCCGTACGGTTGTTATCAGAAGTGATTGCCCAAGAAATCATTTCTCCCGGCGGACAGGTGAACTGAAACAAAAAGGCTCCCGCACCGGAAGGTACAGGAGTCTTTTCTATTGCAAAATAAAATCTTAACCGAGCTTGGTGCTGTTGATCTTGATACCAGGGCCCATGGTAGAAGCGATAACGCAGCTCTTGATATACTGACCCTTAGCAGCATCAGGTCTTGCCTTAATAACTGCACCAACGAGGGTGTTGAAGTTTTCAGCCAGCTTTTCCTTACCGAAGGAAGCCTTACCGATGGGGCAGTGGATGATGTTGGTCTTGTCCAGACGGTATTCGATCTTACCAGCCTTAGCTTCGTTAACAGCCTTAGCTACGTCCATGGTAACGGTACCAGCCTTCGGGTTAGGCATCAGGCCCTTAGGACCGAGCACACGACCCAGACGACCGATAACACCCATCATGTCGGGGGTAGCGATTACAACGTCAAAGTCAAACCAGTTTTCCTTCTGGATCTTTTCAACCAGATCGGTGTCGCCAACATAGTCAGCGCCTGCAGCCTTAGCTTCGTCTGCTCTTTCACCCTTAGCGAATACCAGAACGCGAGCGGTCTTACCGGTACCGTTGGGGAGAACGATAGCACCACGAACCTGCTGGTCTGCGTGACGGGAGTCAACGCCCAGACGGATGTGGATTTCGATGGTTTCGTCGAACTTTGCTTTAGAAGTCTGGCAAACCAGATCCAGAGCTTCTTCGGGATCATACATCTTGCTCTTATCCAGCAGCTTAGCGCTGTCTACATATTTCTTACCTTTAAACATCAGTACACTCCTCCTCAGTCTTCCACAACGATACCCATGGAGCGTGCAGTACCAGCAATCATGCTCATAGCAGCTTCAATGGAACCGGCGTTCAGGTCCTTCATCTTAGTCTCAGCGATCTGACGAACCTGATCCTTCTTGATGGTAGCAACCTTGGTCTTATTCGGGGTAGCGGAAGCGGTTTCGATACCGCAGGCCTTCTTGATCAGTACCGGAGCCGGGGGGGTCTTGGTAATGAAGGTGAAGGAACGGTCAGCGTATACTGTAATAACAACAGGAATAATCAGACCGATGTCGTTCTTGGTACGTTCATTGAATTCTTTGGTGAAGTTAGGAATAGCAACACCATATGCACCAAGTGCAGGACCAACCGGAGGCTGAGGAGTAGCCTTACCAGCGGGGAGCTGCAGCTTGATATAGCCAATAATCTTCTTTGCCATAGCAAATATCCTCCCTAATGTGGTTTCTGACGGAAGAATGATAAAATTTTTCTTCCTCCCACTATCTGACGGCGATAAGGGGCGTCGTCTCCCCGTACTGCATTATGCAGTTTTACGCACGGCTTACTGTTCAGCAGCCTTACGTATATGTTTCCGTTCCAGTTTCAGAGGCATATCGCGTCCGACAGTGGAAACGATAACTGTAACCTCTTCCCCGTCCTCGGAAATTTCGGAAAGTCTGCCGCTGTAGTTGCGGAACAGTCCGTCGATAATATCCACCATATCGCCGATCTCCAGCGTGGACGCGGCAACGACCTGTCCCTCTTCGCTGATGATGGCGGCAACTTCTTCGTCTGTCAGCGGAACCGGTTTGGATCCGGGACCTACGAATCCGGTAACACCGCGGATATTACGTACTACGTGCCAGCTTTCATCGGTCATAACCATCTTGATGAGAACATAGGAGGGAAAAATCTTGTTTTCCACTTCCTTGGGCTCGTCTTTGCTGCCGTCTGTTTCCACAACGATTTCCGTAGGAATGCGGATATCGTCGATCAGGTGCTGCAGACCTCTGTTCTCAACAATCTTTTCAAGGTTGGTTTTTACCTTGTTTTCGTAGCCTGAATAAGTATGGGCAACATACCACCGCAGGCCTTCATTCATTTTATCAAAATCGCTCATGGTACTCCCTTCGTCTCAGACCATTCGGGATTTTTGCATACCTGATCAGATCAGGCGGCTGAGTCCAACAATAGCCGCAGAGAATCCGTAGTCCAGCAGACCAATTACTACACTGCAGATTACCGCAGCGATAATTACGATAATGGAATTGGAACGGACAGACTCCCAACTTGCCCAAGAGATCTTCTTGGATTCAGAACGGAGTGACTTGAACCATGCACCCAGGCGCTTGAATACGGAAGGCTTCTTTTCCTTTTCCTGTTTAGCAGGCTTTTCCGCTTTCGCAGTGTCCAGGGCTTTCTTTTCTTTTTCAGCCATCGGTTTTAGCTCCTTTAATTACTTTGTTTCCTTGTGAAGCGTGTGCTTACGGCAGAAACGGCAGTATTTGTTCAGCTCTAATCTGTCAGGGTCATTCTTCTTGTTTTTCTTTGTGTCATAGTTACGCTGTTTGCATTCGCTGCAAGCAAGAGTGATCTTTACTCTCATGTGTTCGGCACCTCCTGTTAAATTTGGGAAACTCCCATTTTTAGGATCTTTGATCCATGTACCTCCCTCTGCCGGGCTTGTGGGTTTCCACAGTTCCATAAAACCTATACGTTCATGCTATGACCGGACATGAACGCACAAAAAAAGAACCCCCTGCGCGAGGTATATCTATTATACCATTCGATGGGGATTTTGTCAATGGTTTTTGTGTTGATTTATACCGAAAATATATGATTTTTTTATTCTTTGGGATTTGTGGATATTGTACATTTTTGTTTTTTTCTGGGGATTT
>JAFUKI010000084.1 GCA_017467815.1 Clostridia bacterium | reverse complement strand
CTCTTAAAGCCAACTGGATCGTGACACCAGCAAAATTACTGTATCCGGGACAGGCTATGAGAAAATTGTACACAGTCGAAGAGTACTGCACTGCCTGTGAGGAATTATATAAAATTATTAATGAAATAAAAAAAGACTCCGGCGTGAACTTGCTGGATGATGCAAAGTTACGCAGAGTCGATCTTGCAAAAGATATTTAAACACCATCGGAAGAATATTCCCATGAGGTAATCCGGCTGGCGAAGAAGGCGTTAAAGCAGTACGGTTACAGATTGATGGCTGAAGTAGATGAAGAAAAACGTAACGAAGAATGGAAAGACGAAAACGGCGTTTTCTATTACAATAAGAGTCAGGATGTCAAGGCTAAGATCTATAATAAAATCGCTGACATGAAACTCCATGATTATGATATCACGGGTTACTCCGGCCTGCTCAGATTTGAACTTGCACTTAGCAAAGGATTTCTGAAAAAAGAAAATTACATGACGGAGGAATATCTGGAAGATGACAATCTTGCATGGATTCTCGGAAATGTACTCATGAATGCGCATGAGTTACTGCATAAGCATATTACTTCACCGCTGTGGAGCGGCGCTATGTTATCAAAGGAACTTCAGAAAAAATACATCTGGAAGTACTGCGGATATAAAAAAGACAGCGGGAAGTACAGGAAGATCATGCGATACCGCAGCAGACACAATAAGAAGAGCGACGAGAAATCCGCTGACAGGAAATCCGTCGTGAGAGGGTATTATATGGATATGGGGCTTTCTCCGCTGTACTGCAGTGATGCTGTCAGGTATATTCCGGCGTTTGATGATCTGCTCAATGGGACGGAGAATGAAGAAATCAAGGCGTTTGCGGAGAGGTTCTGACGTCTGCACAAATGTGATAAAACAGAGATGCCGCTGTGATCTGTATATGCCGGTTATTCCCACAACCGATCGTTTATGAAAAAAAGATGACCTGCACCAAAACTCACTCAATCAGAGGTTTATGGTGCAGGTTTCTTTGTCAAAACTCATCGCACAATCACCCCGCCGAAACTCATCCCTTTATGGCGCGGCAGAGTGTGCTCGCGGAAACGCCGGTCAGCTCAGGTCTGGATTTTTTGTACCGCTCATTTTCTCACCCGCCTTTCTTTTTGTCGTACAGTTCAGCTATCACTTCCATGATCGCCAGCAGAATGATTTTCACGTATTTCATGTAGAATGTCCTTCCTCTCGCTTTCCAAAGTTGTTTCCGTAATTCCCAAATTTTCTTCCTGTCAGATCTCACAGTACAGTTCCTCCGCAAGCTCGTCCAGTGTGTATCCCGCCGACAGAAGCTCGTCGATCGTTTCTTCCTCGATTCCCTGATAAGATGCCGCCATCTTGATTGCCCGCAGGTATTCTTCATCGGGATCGACGGCGTATGGATCCTTGAAATAACCGAATTCCCACCACGCAGGGCTGATATGTTCACGGAAGATGAAGTTCTCACTCTTAATCTCGCCGGATGGTTTGATTTTCATGATCGTGCCGGTGGGAATTGGGATTTCCTCATACTTTCCGTGCTTCAGCTCCTCAAACAGAAACGAATCCACGATGGATTTATACAGAATCTCGTCCGTACTTGCGTAAACATACATCCGTTTCTCTGGAAAGTGCAGAATCGAGATCGGATTGTCACCCCGGATCATCCACACATTGTTCCTGTCGTCAAGAATCGAAAACGCAAACGAACCGCTGATTTTGCCGGTCATCGCCCGGATGCTGTCAAAACTCAGCGATTTTTCTTTTTCCAGAAGCTGAACCGCAAGATAGGAATCCGTTTTGATTTTTGGATCAGGCAGATTGTGAATCCTTCGGGTTGAATCCACATTCATCAGCACGCCGTTATGGGCGAGGGCGAATCTGGTGTTTCCCGCCTTGCCGAAAAACGGATGATTGTTGAAATTGCTTTTGTATTCTCCGGAAGTGGCGTGTCGAGTGTGACCGATGACAGCCTTCACGTTCTCCGGCACCTTGAAATTCATCGCATACGCACTTTTTCCTTCCTTATTAATATGAATCTGTTTCGTGCAGTACGCAATCCCAGTCGCATCAGTCCCTCGGATCGCCGAGTATTCAGCCAGTGTATTCGTCAGGCCAGTGATTCCTTTGACGGGCGAGCCGTAGCAGGTAAAGCCAAATAATCCACACATTATCTTTCCTCCGTTTCATTTGTGATTTCATTTACATACAGCCGTCTTGATTTCAGATACGCAATCAGCTCAGGCTTGGCGTCCCGGTCGATTCTCTGCACAAACTCGCTCCACGACAGGTTCTCCATCGCGTAGTCATCGAGCTGTGCGGCAGTCCGGCAGATTTCGTCCACCAGCTGAACCGTGGCGATGAACGTCTCATACCGCAGAGTCCCGCGGAACATACGGAATTCGACAGTGCTGAAGTTGGTCAGGTTTACAGCCACATATCTGCCGAGATCGCGATTTTTCGCCTTCTGATAAGTCTCCAGAATGCTGTCACTGATCGTTGCATACTTCGCTGCCCAACGGTTCAGTGACCCAATGGTTCTGCGTGAAAACTTCACCAGCTCCGACCAGTGCTTTTCGACGAAGTAGACCACGCGACCTATGGCGATTTCCTGCTCGTCATAATCATCGCCGAAGAATGTACGACTGCAATGAATATGTAACCCGCACGAGCCGGCGTTGTGCGAGGTATAGCCAAGTTCAACTGCCCTATCCAGAATTTCACGCCAGTTCATTTCGTTCATGTGATATTCGAGCGTCATCGGCTCACTGACAATCTCGAATCCATCATCCAGCGATCCGTCGTGCTTGCAGTATATCCGATCTTCATTCCGGTTCGCAACGGCGAGAATTTTCTCTGCATTGGCATTATCCTCACCGCCGCGGTCGATTTCAAGCTCGATTCCCATAAACAAAGAACCCTCACCGAAAAATACCGGCGAAGGTTTGTAGTGGTAGCTGTGAATCGCCTGACTGCAAAGTTTGTCGTAACAGGACTGGCAGTACGGCTCGTCGTTGTCGTCCGTGTAATGCGCGTCATCGTTGTGAACCAGCGCGCCGCAGTCGGCACAGCAGACGTAATTGTTTTCGTAACAGTAGCGGCAGAGGGTGTACGTGGGATTTCCTTCCGCTTCGTGCCGCCAGATTCTGTCAAGACAGCAGTCACATAACGTGGTGCGTTCTTCGAGGCAATGATCGCACAGGATGGTGCTGTCAAATTCATGGGCTTCGGCTGCGCTGAGTTCCGCTCGGCAGAAGTGGCATACAATGGGTTCGTTCATGTTGGATTCCTCCTGATAATGTTGATTTGGTTTGGTGCCGGAGGAATGATATATAAATGTAATGTGTGCAGATACGCAAACCGATGCGGACGAACGAAAACTGACGAACACTGATATAAACTATATTTTTCAAGGAGACTTTTGATATGTACAGAAATATTCCCGAAGTTATGACCTTCCGTGAGTGCTGTGAACTGCTGAAGGTTGGGAAGAATACGATGCTGACTCTGCTGCATACCCGGCAGATTGAGGGATTCCGCATTGGGAACAGGTGGCGGATTCCGAAAGAGAGCGTGGTGGAGTTTATTGAGAAAAGATAAAAAAATACAGGAGCAGTTCTGCATTTGCTCCTGTACTTTTCGTTTGTGTATCACACCGCATCCGGCAGAGAACAGCACTGCTGGATATGATATCCCAGAATTCCATATGCAGTCAGCAGTTTTCTGTAACCCTTATAGTCATCGAGCGAGAGGAACGCTTTGCCAGCATTCATTCTCCACCATAAAGAAAATGTATGGTTCTCATGAAGATGCAGATCGTAGATGTACCCGTCAAAGGTGAATACAATCTTCCGTTCCGCATCGCGTTCTATCAGAACTGCACCCTGATACTGAGCCAAAAGGACGGACTGCATCTGAACAAACAGCTCATCGGCAGTGAGATCCCCGTACAGAAATTTCATATCACGGAGCTGGTTCCGGCAAATGGTCAGAGCAAAATTATGTATGATATAGACGATACAGAATCCGAGGATGCCCGCTCCTATAAAGAACGTATCAAAAACCCCGAGTACGGTGCATGCCAGACACAGCCAGAACAGTTTCCGGATTTTCAGCATACGATTCGGCAGGGGCTCGGATGAAGTCAGACGAACAGCGTTTGTTTCCATTGCAATACTCCTTACCTGAAAAAGAATTTTTTGATGACGGCAACGGGAATCAGAATCCATCCGAGAATGAATCCCAGGATTAAGCGAGTGAGGAAAAGGTCACTCCATGTTCCGAAACGGATTTTGTTTGCATAAATGGTCTGTCCCACTGCCCAGTAGCTCAGCACCACATATGCGATCAGTAAGATTGTGTCCATAAATTCAGTCCTTTCTTCTTTTTATACAGACCTGATCACAGATCAGTAATCTTGATAATCTGCCGTACTCTTCTGTCGGAATACTCAAACATCATCGACAGTTCTCTGACATTCCTGCCATTGTAATGCTGTCTGATGTAACGGTACACATATTCCTTATTGTACAGCTTTTTCGGGAATATAATCTGCTGCCCTTTGAACAGCCTGTGGATTTCCACCGCGATTTCAGGACTGGTTTTCCTTGCGATTTCCTGATAAATATCGGCAAAATCCGAAATCTCAGACATATCCGCACCTCCCATTGCATAATTCCGGATACATTCTACTCCTTTTTAAGGGAAATTACCATTTGCGGATATCATGGAAATATTCCATGAAAATTTCCGCAACGAAAAGCATCAGAACATCCTGCTGAATACCTCCGCATACCTGCTGATCTGATCCTCCGTGATATATGAATTTGATTTGCATCGGAAGGATAATATATCAACAAAACTCCGGCAGATACGCAAAAAACGGACACCCTTCATTGTGAAGTGAGTGTCCGTTTTTCTTGAAATTTTATGCCTTGCGGAGATTTTCGGGCGAGGTATCCCAAAAGTCTCAGACCTTCCTCAAACCCTATTCCGGATGTTTTCGGAGGTTCCGGCAATTTTTATGGATTCTGTGGTGTGTTATACCATCGCTGCACCGGCATTGCACCGAAATTGATACTTTATTTCCTGAAAAGCATCACTGGAACAGGAACGTATATACCTTGCCGGACGCATCTACATAATACAGGGTGCCTTCGTAAAAGTCCACGAATTCCGGCTCGATTTTCAGACCGATGTTCCACAGATCAATTGCCGCGTACTGTTCGCCTGCCGCCGGATCAATGATCTGCATTTTCGGCGCATTGTCGGCACCGGAGAAGCCTTCCACGGAGTAGATCTTTCCGTCATGGAAGCAGGCACCCTGAACAAAATTGGAATACTCGGAATCGAACTGCTTCAGGATTTTATCCGCAGTCAGAGCGACCACGTTCACACCCCAGGTTTCATTCATGGTACCGTCCGCCAGTTTCGGAAGGTCGAACTCAAAATAACGGGTAACCTTTTCCTTGTCGCGCATCACGAATGCGTACAGCTTGCTGTTGTCACGGTCAACGGTGAAATTGCCGTAGGAGCGCACATCACCGTTGTTTTCAAGGGATTTCCAGAGATCAAGATCTTCCGTGAATCCGATTTCAATCACCTGAACCAACTGCGAAGAAAACGCATCTCCGTCCCGGGTCAGACGGTACACACAGCATACGCCTTCCAGTCTGTCATCTGCTTTGGCATAATTGTTGTAGATATTGCTGTACAGCAGAGGGAATTCGTCGCCGTCAGCGTAATATTCCGCACCGAAGCAGACTGCGTTGCTGTGAGGGCTGAGGATATCGGATTTATCCAGCTTGAATGCGGATACCTGCTTCTGTTCCGGGATGGAATACACCGTGCATCCGCCGACGGAATCAAAGCGGAACAGGTAATCGCCCCAGATGGCGCCGTCCTGACCGGATACAGCCGTCCATTCGTGGGTGTAGGACATCAGATTGTTCGTGCCAAGGGATTTGCCGGTATAAACATACTGCTGAATCCCATCGGAACAGATCAGCTTCACACCGGATGTTTTTACGTCATCCATAGTAACCTCCGAGTTGTCTGTTTTTCTTACTGCGAAACGGAAAGAGACGGCATCGGGAGCATATGCGAGAATGTCAGCCGCCGTGAAGGAAGCTCCGTTCCCAAGCCAGTTGCCGGACATGGCAGGATTACCGTTGCCGAGATATGCGCCCTTTGCATCGTACGCGAGCCATGTCAGCTCATAGCCTTCACCGATCGTGACCTTTTCCACCTGCTTCAGCAGAACCGTGTTGTCCATGCGGAATCTTGTGGTGCTGTCACCGGATGTACCGTCCTTTGCCGCAATCGTGCCCATCACATAGTCTGCGATATTCAGACCGATGCCGATATCGGCTGCCGCAAAATCAGTGTCCGCATTAATTTCACCGTCATCCATGCGCTTGACTGCGAAACGGATATACACAGCGTCCGGGTGAAGTGCCAGAATCTGTTCTGCTGTAACCGGTACGCCGTCTCCCAGCCAGTTGCCCTTCTTTTCGGGATTGCCGTTGCCGAGATAATTCTGATCCTTGTCGTATGCCAGCCATGTGAGCGTATAGCCGGAGTTGATGGTCACTTCCGTAATCTTGTCAAGCGGCAGATACGACTCCGTGCGGAAACGGGTTGTGCTGTCACCGCTCTGACCGGATGCCGCCGCGATGGTGCCGATTGCGTAATCGGGCTTGATCAGCG
>JAFUKI010000083.1 GCA_017467815.1 Clostridia bacterium | reverse complement strand
ACCGGATGTTATATGGGAAGGTGTTGTTGACCCCTACTTTGAGGCTTCCCAATTCAAAGAACACATTGAGGCTCAGAATGTCCCGGTATATGATACGATGGAAGAGTTCTACGCCCATCACGAAGCCGATCTCGCCATCATCAGCACACCCACCTTCCTCCACTGTGAACAGAGCATCTGTGCCCTGAAGCACAATACAAATGTACTCTGTGAAAAGCCTGCCGCACCGATTCCGGAACAGGCACTGCAGATGCTGGAAGCGGAAAAAGAAACCGGACTCTTTCTTGCCATCGGTTATCAGTGGTCTTATTCCGATGCCATCCGGAAGCTGAAAGCGGACATTTTGAACGGCGTACTCGGTAAACCCGAAGAATTCCGTACCATGATCAGCTGGCCCCGCAGCAGAAAGTATTACAACAGAGGCAGCGGCTGGGGCGGAAAAATCCAGAAAGACGGAAAGTGGATACTGGATTCCATTGCATCCAATGCCTGTGCCCATTATCTCCATAATATGTTCTTCCTTCTGGGTGACACTATGGAAACAAGTGCAAAAATAGCCGATTTCCAGGCAGAATGCTATCGAGCAAACGAAATCGAGAATTTCGATACCTGCAGCATCAGATTGCAAACAGAATCCGGTGTAAAACTTTATTACGCAGCATCCCACGCAGCAGGAGAACGCCGCGATCCGGAATTTATCTACCGGTTCAGCAATGCGGACGTAACCTTTGCGGTTGGCAAGGATACGGAAATTACTGCACACTTCAAGGACGGTACCACCAAAATTTACGGAAATCCCAATGAAAACGTATTGATAAAGATGTGGGACAGCATCGATGCGGTAAGAAATGGCACAAGACCCGTCTGCACCATCGAAACCGCCATCCCCCATGTGCAGTTCATCTACGATATGTACAAGACGACCCCCATCCACACGTTTGATTCTCAGTACATCCGTGTCAACGAGGAAGAGGATACCGTTTACGTGGACGGTCTGTTCGAACAGCTGGGCAATGCTTACGACAACGGACAGTTGTTCTCCGAATCCGGTTCGGAAATATTCAAAGTTTAAAATAAAAATAATTTATAAGAAATGAGGAAAAACAAATGAAAATCGGTGTACAGTTATACACATTGCGTGATTACTGCAAAAACCTGGACAGCTTTGCGGAAACCCTGAAGAAGGTAGCCGATATCGGTTACACCACCGTACAGGTTTCCGGTACCTGCGCATACGAAGGCGAATGGCTGAACAACGCTCTGAAAGCTGCCGGTCTGACCTGTACTCTCACCCACTACAAATACGACAAGATCATCAACGAAACCGAACATACCATTCAGGAACATTCCGCATTTGGCTGTGACTACATCGGTATCGGCGGATTCTTCGGCGGCGTGGAAGGACTGCAGAAGTTCGCAGATGAAGCACTCCCGGCTGCACAGAAGATCAAGGATGCCGGCAAACTGTTCATGTATCACAACCATGCATGGGAATATGAAAACCTCTGTCCCGACGGAAGAACCGTAATGGAAAACCTGGCAGACCTGTTCCCGGCAGATCTGATGGGCTTTACCCTGGATACCTATTGGTGTAAGTTCGGCGGCTACGATCCCCTGGACGAAATCAAGCGTCTGAAGGGTCGTCTCCCCCGCGTACATTTCAAGGATATGTTCCTTGATGGCGACGAAAAGAAGATGGCATGGGTAGGCGGCGGCAACGTAATGGATTTTGAAAAGATCGCTGCAGCCTTTGTTGACGCCGGTGCGGAATATGCATACGTTGAACAGGATAACTGCAACGGCATGGATCCCATGGACTGTGTAAAGAAGAGCTACGACTATCTCCGTTCTATCGGACTTGAATAATAGGAGGCAAATATGATTAAAGCATTAACCGACACTTATGTACTCAGCAACGGTGTGAAAATCCCCTGCATCGGCTACGGCACATGGCAGACACCGGATGGCGAAACCGCACGTGACAGCGTAAAATGCGCTCTGGAATGCGGTTACAGACATATCGACACCGCAGCAGCGTATAATAACGAAAAAAGTGTAGGCGAAGGTATCCGTCTTTCCGGCGTAAACCGTCACGATATCTTCGTTACCACCAAGCACTGGATCGCAGACCGCGGCTACGACAAGACCATCCTCGCCTGCGAAAAATCCCTTTCCGAGCTGGGAATGGATTATGTGGATATGTACCTGATCCACTGGCCCTGTGTTGCCAAGATCTCCGAAAACTGGGCGGAAATCAACGCAGACACATGGCGTGGTTTTGAAAAGCTGTACAAAGACGGCAAGATCCGCGCAATCGGCGTCAGCAACTTCCTGCCCAACCATCTGGAAGCGCTGAAGAAGGTATGCGAAATCGCTCCCATGGTAAACCAGATCGAATACCACCCCGGTTACAACCAGAAGGAAGTAGTGGAATACTGCCAGGCAAACGATATGCTCGTACAGGCATGGAGTCCTCTGGGATGCGGCGCCGTTCTGAAGGATCCCACCGTAAATGAGATCGCTGCCAAGTATAACAGAACAGCAGCACAGATCTGCATCCGTTACGCAATGGAAAGAAACATCCTTCCTCTGCCCAAGTCCGTAACCCCCTCCCGTATTGCCGATAACACCAATGTCTTCGACTTCACTCTCGCAGCAGAAGACATGGCTGTACTCGACAATATGCCGAAAACCGGCTACAGCGGCTTCTACCCGGAAGAAGCACCGGCTGATGCACTGTAAGATTTAAAGAGATTGGGGTTGGCGTATTTAGCAGGGGTGGGTGAAACACATTTTGTGT
>JAFUKI010000082.1 GCA_017467815.1 Clostridia bacterium | reverse complement strand
TAAATCGACCGTCGCAACGGTCGAAATCCCCAGGACATCCGAAAAAGTTCCTTTTTTCGCTTCCTTTTTTCCTCGCTAAAGGAAAAAAGGAAGAACGATATTCATGAAAATCACAAAAGGCGTGTCGCAAATTACATTTTCATCGTAAATGCGACACGCCCTTTTTTTGGGGGGGTACTTGACGAACGTATGTTTGTGTGATATAATAAAAACAAATGTTCTTTATTTTGGGGGGAGATATGGACGGGAAAAATCTGGCACAGATGGTGTGGCTGAAAAAAGAGATTCTGCTGGAGGAGCGGCGGATCCGGGAAATGGAACAGGAGAACGGTGAATCTGTACAGGGGGGAAAAACAGCAGACAGACGGCGAGAGCTGATACAGAAACGGCGGGAACGGTGTGTGGCGGAACTGACGGCGCTGGAGCAGTACATAACATCTATTGATGACAGTCTGACCAGGCAGATTTTTGTGTATCGGTATGCATACGGTATGAACTGGCTGGAGGTGGCCGGTGCACTTGGAGGCGGCAACACGGCAGACGGTGTAAAAAAGCGTTGTCAGCGATGGCTGGCGGCACATCCGGAAACGGCAGAATAAGGACGTGAAAAAGTTGTCCCGTTTTGTCCCGGCGGAATGTGGTATACTGAAGAGGGGCAAAACAATGGAAAAAAAGGAGGAAATATGCCTGAACTGACAATCAACATCCAACAGAAGAATGCCGTTAATACAGGGGAGATACCGTATGTATGCGGCAACGGCGATTACACGGTTCTTTTTTCGTTTGATGCCGAATGGGAGGCATACACGGAAAAAACGGCCCGTTTCCATAACGGAGAGCGGTATGTGGATCGGATTTTTACAGGAAACAGTTGTCCGGTACCGGTTTTTGAAGGGGGAACAGTACTGCATATCGGTGTTTACGCAGGAAATCTGCGGACAAGCACGGCAGCCGCTGTCAGAATGTGTCACAGTATCCGCACTATGGGAGGCGCGCCGGATGATCCGGAACCGGACGTGTATGACCGGATCATGGAACGGCTGAACGCTTTGGAGCCGGAAAACCGGGAGGCAGAGCTGAAATCTCTCCGGGAAGCTGTGGACAGCAAGGCAGACGCTGCTGCGGTAGAGGCTGCTCTTGGGGAATACATAAATGATGTAGCAGCTCTGGTAGGAGGTGATGCGTAATGTCTACGGCACAGAGCGTAATCATGCAGCTGCGGTCGGATATTGACACCGCCAACGGCATCACAGGAAAAAAGGACACAACCACACACACCGCCATGCAGTCTCTGATCACCGGATACGGTGCAGGCGGTACCAAAATCACCGAAGACTGGCAGCGGCCGTCGGACTGGCCGGATCTGGAATCCCTTGGGAAGCCGGAGGGCGGAACGATCTATCTTACCTATGACTGCCGGGACACCGTAAGCGGCGCTTATCCGGGAAGGATGTGCCTGATGGTCAACGGACTTATATCCCTGGAGCGGGGACGGGTGGAGAACGGACAGTTCACAGCGACCGCCGTAGTGGGGCAAATAACCAGTAACACATATGGAGAAGATCTTCCGGCGGACGAAGGGAATTTCGTGGTGTACCGGCTGAAATGCAGCGGTTTGTGGTCGTTTACGGACGACAATCAGTTCACTCTGTACCTGCAGCCGTGTGTGGAGGTGTATGGCACGGCAGACGGAGATGCGGGGTCGCTGATGGAAGCGCATTCTTATCGCGGCCCTGCGCAGAGCGTGAAATCTTTTGTCCTCTATGGAAATACGTTCAATGGTTTTGCGGGAACCGGGGCCGCGAATTACGAATATGCTGTAGAACGGCTGAATATGGACGACTGGGTGACAGGAAGCGTTCTGACGTCTCTGGCATATAACCTGGGCAGTCTGACGTATCTGAAAAAGCTGACAGTTCCTTTCGATACATCTGCAGTCACCAATTTCTCCTATCTTTTCAGCGGCAATATGTCCATGGAACAGCTGGATATTTCCGCCATGGATACATCTGCGGCAACAACCATGAACGGTATGTTTGCCAATAACAGAAGACTGCGTTCTCTGGATCTGTCCCATTTCAAAACGGCAGGTGTTGAAGCATTTGCAAATATGTTCAACGGCTGCACCAGCCTGACGGATCTGGATTTCAGCGGTCTGGACACGTCCGCGTCTGCGGAGGCCACGATAAATATGTTTAACGGCTGCTACAATCTGACCAATCTGAAGGTCGGAAAGATCACAAAAAATTTCCGGTTTGCGGTTGCCGGCAAGCTGACACATGAGAGCCTGCTGAACGTGATTGCAGCGCTGGCAGAAACGGAAACCACGCAGACCCTGACCATCGGGGCGGCCAATCTGGCGAAGCTGAGTGAAGAGGAAATTGCTGCGGCAACGGAGAAAGGATGGACGGTTGTATGAGGAAACTGGAAGCGCCGGAGGGATATGTGTACACCAACGGAGAGACAAGCGGCACTGTGGTATTTCTGGGGAAGCATGACAGCGCGGACAACTGGCGGCTGATCCCGGAAGCGGAAGCCGCAGAGGCGGAAACGGCAGACTATGAGACTGCGCTTGCGGAATTCGGGGTGAATGTATGACAAAGGATAAGCTGAACCGGATTGTGGCGGAAGCGAAGGAGGAAACCAGAGCGGCGCTGCAGGCGGTATATGACGCCCTGAATCAGGGGCAGCAGAAGAAAATCGTGAAAGAAGAAGCAGTAAAGCTGCTGTTTGACCGGTATGGGGTGGTGTATGAGGAATAAGGAGGGTATGGGAATCGGATATGACTGTTGATATTACCGTTCTCATTGCTGCGGCGGGCTGTTTTATCGCTGTGGCTACGTTCTGTATCGGACGTACCACGGCAGCAAAACAGAACGGCGCTGTGGACGGGGAAATGAAAGCGAACATCCAGCATATCAAAATAACCCAGGATGAGCTGAAAGAGGATGTGCGGCAGTATGGCATGAACTATACGGAAGTGCGCACGGAGCTGGAGAAGATCAAGGGCCGGGTGGCAAAGCTGGAAGAAATCATCAAAATCTATCATCAGGAGGGGAGTCTATGAAACTTAATATTCCTTACAAATCAGGTACGGTGCGCGTATCGTCCCCATACGGTATGCGGACACTCAACGGGACAACAGCGATGCATAAAGGCGTGGATCTGGTTGGAACGGTGAAAACTATCATCTCCCCATGTGCCGGGAAAATCGGCTGGGCCGGGGAGTACGACGACAGACTTTCCGGCGGGCGGACATGGGAATGGGGAAAATATGTCCGTATCGAAACGGATGACGGGTATATGGTGTACCTGTGTCACCTTGCAGCAGTGTTCTGTCAGGCCGGAATGCACGTGGAAGCCGGAGACGAAATCGGGACAGAGGGATCCACCGGGTACAGTACCGGAAATCACCTGCATATGGAAGTGCGAAAAAATGGAGAAAGCCTGGATCCGACTCCCCTGCTTGGGATTGCAAACCGGGTGGGGAGTTATCCGGCGGAAAGCGATGCGGACAGGGTCTGCCGGAAAGCAGGACTGGAAACACAGACGAAAAATTATATAAACCGGTATCCATACGCAGCAGATCTTTGGCGAAAATTATGGGAAGCCATGCGGTGAATACAGGAAAATGAAAGGAGAAATATCATGGAAAATAAAACAAACTGGAAACAGAAACTGAACAGCAGGAAGCTGTGGACGGCTGTCGTAGGGATCATAACAGGTCTGGCAGCAGCTTTCGGTCTGCCGGAAAACGATATTGCGCAGATTGCCGGTATTGTGACCTCCGCTATGTCAGTGGTGGCTTATATTTCCGGGGAATCCCGCGTGGATACAGCTGCTGCATATGGCAGGAACGCCGCGGCAGACGGAAATTCCGATACGGCAGCGTAATCAAGGCCGAAAAAACAAAAAACTTCTCACAAAGGAGAAGCTCAGGCAGATGAGGGGATATCGAACGGGACAGGTTTTCCGCAGAAAAACAAAAACTTCTCACAAAGGAGAAGTTTCAAGCAGATGACGGGAATCGAACCCGCATATTCAGCTTGGGAAGCTGATGTTCTACCACTGAACTACATCTGCAGACTGTAAAGTGCGGGTAACAGGGGTCGAACCTGCACGGTTTCCCGCAGGATCCTAAATCCTGTGCGTCTGCCAATTCCGCCATACCCGCAAATGATATACCCGCGTCATTTATGATACCATAAACCCGGTTCTTTGTCAAGTGGAATTTCCGATTTTTCCAGAAAATAAAGATTTTATAATTAAATGCGAAAGAGTTTTTAACGCTCTGACGCATTTATTTTTTTGCTTTTTCTGCGAAAGTGAGGTGATTGCATGGCGAGAAAATACAAGTATCTGACCTACGAACAACGGTTGCAGATTGAAGAATGGTATAAAGCCGGTGAGCGTTCCGCCGACATTGCGGCGCGGTTGGGAATCCACACCGCCACTATTTACCATGAACTGCAAAAGGGCTTTACCGGGCGGCTGGATAAAAACAAGCGCAACGAATACAGCGCGGACAAAGCGCAGACGGTGTTTTTTCAGAATCTCCAAAACCGGGGACGCAAGACGGTTTCGGAAACAAAAACGGAAGGTGTACGCAATGACAATATTTGAAAAGATTACCCGGAATTGTTCAGAATTGGGGCGTTTCTTGAAGAATCTCCCAGTTCTTGAAGCACCGTGGCATGATGAATTTCATGAAAAGTTCTGCGCCGGATGCAACGCGGATAACTGCGATAACTGCCCCCATGAAGAATACAGAAATAACCCCGAATGGTGGTTGAATCTTGAAGTGAATGAACCGCCGGAAACGGTGACGAAAAAGACATTTGTTGAAAACGAATTGTCTGCCCTTCTTATCAAGGCTGATTCCGATGTGCGCGGCGCAGAATATCTGATTTCTCCTGATGGTGAAGAATTCGTCCTTCTGTATTTCGGCAATGGACATATCAAGAATATATGCGTGACTGCGGACAGCTTGACTGCGATCACCCGCGATGTGCTGAAGGTATTATAAAAGTAGGAGGTAATTCAAAAATGGCACAGTGTATGAAATACAAGACCGGTGAACGCTGTCCGGCACTCCATGAGTGTGAAAGTGATAGCGAATACATAACCGGCAGAAAGCCCGTTTCGATCAACAATCAGAATGTTACAATTCGCACCACCATTATTGGAAACGGAAAAATGAGCGATAACGACGGCAAGGAAGCCGGCGGGAAACTGGAACGGTATTGTTTCTACTGCATGGCTACCAAACGCGGCAAGAAAATCGGGAATAAAGCAAGCTGGACGGGAAGCACCCCCAAATGGTGCCCGTTAGGGCGCGACGAGGTGTAAAATATGCCGGATATTACGAACCCCACAAGCGATCAAATCAAGAAAGCAATGATTCAGGAAACGCCGGTCGAATATGACGGAATTGAATACGCCTGTATCATTGGATTCTGCTGCCGTCCCACACGTCCGGATGTTCACGGAAAACGCCGGTTATATTCGGAGGTTGAACTTAAATCCAAAATTGCAAACAGTGTGACTGTAGCAAGCCCCAGTAAAATCACAATACATGAGAGGGATTGACATGAAGGTGCTTGTTGCTTGTGAGGAATCCCAAAGAGTATGCACCGCCTTCCGGGAACGCGGTCACGAAGCGTATTCATGCGACGTGCTTGAATGTTCCGGCGGGAAACCAGAATGGCATATCCGCCAGAATGTTGTGCCGCTGTTGAACGGCTTTTGCGAATTTACAACCAGTGACGGAATCCGTCACTGTGTACCCGGAAAATGGGATTTGATTATTGCCCATCCGCCCTGTACATACCTTTCCAATGCCGGTGCCTGTCGGCTTTATCCCCGGAAGGGGCAGCTTGATATTGAAAGGTACCGAAAAGGACTTGAAGCAAAAGCGTTTTTTATGCTCATGCTGAATGCCGACTGTGACAGGGTGTGCGTCGAAAATCCTGTATCAAGCAGAATTTTCGATATGCCGATGCACTCACAGGAAATACAGCCGTGGCAATTCGGGCACCCTGTCACGAAGAAAACAAGATTATGGCTGAAAGGGCTTCCGCTGCTCTCCCCCACCGAAACAGTGGAACCGACAGCCCCATATCTTCCTTCAGGAACCGGAAGAAAAGACCCGACAAAATACGGACAAACTTCACGTCGGGGGGGGGACGCTATTCAGCGCAGTAAAACCTTCCCCGGTATCGCCAAAGCAATGGCAGAACAGTGGGGATAAATAAAATTCATGAGAGGGATTGAAAATGGAATTTAATATTGTTATCAAAATCGAAAATGCGGACGTAATGAAGCAGAAGTGCGCACGTCTGGCGGAACTTTTTGCGGAAGCCGGTGAAATTCTCGGCGGTATCAATTCGGGAACGTGCATGGAATGTGTTGCGGTTGACCCTGACGAACGGGACACCGAAAACGATTTCAAACCCGGTGAAGTATTTGAGTATCACGGTAGAAAATGGGTCGCGCTGGATGCGGTACCCGGCGGCGTTTTCTGTGTTGCACACGATGATTTTGAAGCGGAAGGCGCGGAAGAATTTCAGTTCAGCAAAGATGGTTCCCCGGACTGGCGCACTTCTTATGTTCGCCGCCTTCTGAACGATCTGTACTTGCACTGTATTGCTGACCCGGATGATTTAATCAAGCAAACCATTGATTTAACCGCCGACGATGGAACACATGAATTCGGAACCTGTGAAGACTATATCAGCCTGTTATCCTGTGAACAGTACCGGAAGTACAGACATTTACTCACCGGCTTTACTTGGGAATGGCTTATCACCCCGAAATCCGCTTCCGCGTCTTCGGTGTGCTACGTGTACATCAACGGCAACCTGGGCACGTTCGGCCCCACGAGCCACAGCTCGGCGCGCCCCGCTTTGATTCTTAAATCTGAAATCTTCAAGAAGTGCCGAGGTGAATCCTGATGCGGCGGACGGTGAGTGAAGTAGTTCACACAATCATGATTTTGCTGATATTCGTGCTTGTGTTCCTTGTAATTGGATTTAGTATCTATCAAGCTGTCGCCAATGAAAGAAACAGAATTGCAGAAGGTGTTATTTTGGATAAACAGATTTCCGAAGGCTATACTCGTGCAAACCATACCAAAGAAAACAGCAGTTTTACTTCTGTTCCGACCACATACTATTTTTTAATTCAAGGTGAGAAAAAAGGTGAGACGGTAGAATACTGGACAAACGTGACCGCCACAGAATACGATTCTTTCAAAGTTGGAGAGTATTACAGAAAATGAGGTCAAGAAAACATGGAATCCATCATTATCACATTCATTATTTGCGCTACACTTGTTACGCTTGCGGCAATCGGAAGGAGCAAAAAACAGTGAATCCCGAAAAAGTCAGCCGGATGCAGTATTATATTGCAATGCCCATAAAAAGGGTATTCCGGAGAATCAAAAAGAAAATCAGTGATACATACCGGTTCAAAATCTGCGGTGAATGGTATTGCGACGGGTGCGAAAAATACCATTCCGGAAGAACAGTTCAATACTGCATCAACCCTGACCTTGATGCAGTATGTTTCCGGCACTGGAAGCGGGAATATTTCGGGCGAGAAAACCGGGTATATATCGGGCGTGAGAATGTCACAGCGAAATACTATCCTGCCCTGAAAAAGCGTTTCGGGGTTGAAGGAATGGGGGAGCCGTGCCGGTTATGCGGTCAGCCCATCTGCGACGGTATCAAATGCGGAAACGGGTATGTATGCAGTTTATGCTGCGGAATCTGTTATGCAGACAACCGTTGTGTGTGCAAGACCGGAAAAAGAGAAAGGAAGTACGGAAAGAAATGACGCGACGTGAAAAGAACATGAATTTAAGAATCATGCTGTTCGGTGCGCTTACCATCACTGCGGCTGCGCTGACAGTTTACGCGACGGGGTTCCCGGAACTGAGGAACGCCCACCCTGACAGCGTTCAAACGGTACACGTTTCGGACACAACCGCTCCCGCGATCATCCATACACACGAAACCGGTACCGCCGCAAGAACCTTTGAAACAGTTTCCGCCATACTGCCGCCCGAACCGGTTGAACCCCGCGAGAGTTACAACGGTATTTATGAGGGGGACACTATCACCGGAACACTCACCTATTATGACGTGTGCCTGTCCTGCTGCGGGAAAACCGACGGTATCACCGCAAGCGGCATTCGGATTCAGAATGGTGTTGAACCGGAAACGCCTGTTGTGGGCTGTAACTGGCTTCCCCTTATGACTATCATCACCATTGATGGTGTGGAATACATCGTTGCTGACCGTGGCGGGGATTCTCTGAACACTGTCGGCAGACTGGATGTTTTTAACCCGGCAGGACATGAGGACAGCCTTCAGAAAGGCATTGACCGTGATGCCGAAATCGTCATTGTGGAACTGCCCGGAGAGTGACCGCGCTATGGTGGTAGATATATTCAACACAGAAAAGAAATACGACCTGATTCTTGCTGACCCGCCGTGGAAGCAATCGAAAGGCGGAAAGAAATCCACCCGCCCGAACAGCAGCGGCGGACGGCTTGATTATCCGGTGTGCGATCTGAATGAAATCGAAAGTCATATCAGACGGGCGGCGGAAAACACGGACGGCAATGCGGTTCTTTTCCTCTGGACGATAGACAAGTACCTTTTCGCGGCGCAGGATATAGCGGAACGGTGCGGCTTCAAACTTCATGCCCGGATGGTATGGAATAAAGTGACCGGTATTCCGGCGGCGTTTACGGTACGGTTCGGGCATGAATACCTTCTTTATATGTACAAAGGAAAGCTGCGTCCGGTTGCCAAAGACCAGCGCGGAAAAGTACATACTGTATTCACGGAAAAGAGCCGACGGCACAGCGAAAAGCCGGAAGCCGCCTTCCGTATCATTGAACAATTATACCCCACGGAACGGAAAATCGAACTGTACGCCCGTCGTGAACGTGCCGGGTGGGACTGCTGGGGAAATGAGGTATAAAGCATGAAAAAGAAAAATGCTGGCACGGACTGTGGAAATTCCACGGACTGTGAAGCGCGTAAAAAAGCAAGATGGATATTATCACCTGTATGTCAAATCTGACACAGGCTGAAAAAGATGAAATTGCAACTTGCAGTTGTTCTTGTGTACAGTCACGGAAATATGTGGAACAGAAAGAACAGACTGAGAACGCAAAAGAGCGTATCAATCAGCTTTTCGGTGAAGAAGCGGAAAGCAATGGTTTCAAGCCCATCAACCGCGAAAAGACCCTTGAACTCATGGGCGTTGTTGTGGGGCTTATGGCGCAGGGAGAGTTGCGCACCATCACCATTGAAGTGACACCCACCACAAAAGCAAAGATTTCCTGTTCCTCCAAAGGCAAAATCAATGTTGAGAGAATCGACACCCGGAAATGCAAACTTGAAGAATGACGGGAGGTTTTGAAATGACTGTAAATCCCTGTATTTATTGCGGTGCGGAAGTTCCGGAGGGGTACGGACACGTCTGCCCGATCTGTGAAACCAATATCAAAAACGGGGTTATGCCCCGCAATGCGGTACCGGCAATATCCGCAGGGTGTGGACAGGCACCCCGAAACCGCAAGTTCAAACCCATTTACAAGCCCAGCGGACGGGCGCACGAATACGGCGAATACGCAATCAACATTTATTCCGGCTGCGACAACGGCTGTTATTACTGCTATGCGCCGAAAACCTTACATACTGACCGGGCAGAATTTGAGCGCGTCAAGCTGCGTTTCGGTATTGTGAAGGCTGTATGGGAACAGTTATCAACATTTCCGGAGAGAGGAAAAACAATCGCCTTATGCTTCACCTGTGACCCGTACCCGCGCAATATCGACAGCACACCAACCCGGAACATTATTCAGGCGATCAAGAACAGCGGCAACCATGTTCAGATTCTCACAAAGAACCCGATTTCGCGGGATTTTGATATTATGGATAAAAATGACTGGTTCGGTATCACTCTGACGTGCAACGACATAGCTGCGGCGAACAACGAACCGGGCGCACTGCCGCCAACCG
>JAFUKI010000081.1 GCA_017467815.1 Clostridia bacterium | reverse complement strand
GTATACCGTCGTGACAACGATATTCCCTACTCCTGGGGTACCGCTGTAAACGTACAGGCTATGGCATTCGGTAACATGGGTGATGACTGTGGTACCGGTGTTGCATTTACCCGTGACCCTGCTACCGGTGAAAAGAAGCTGATGGGTGAATTCCTGACCAACGCACAGGGCGAAGACGTTGTTGCAGGTGTTCGTACTCCTATGCCGATCGCTGAAATGGCTAACAAGTTCCCTGCTGCTTACAAGCAGTTCGTTGAAGTTTGCTCCATCCTGGAAAATCACTACCACGATATGCAGGATATGGAATTCACCGTTGAAAACGAAAAGCTGTACATGCTCCAGACCAGAAACGGTAAGAGAACTGCTCAGGCAGCTCTGAAGATCGCTTGCGACCTGGTTGACGAAGGTATGAAGTCTGAACAGGAAGCTGTTCTCATGATCGACCCCAGAAACCTCGACACTCTGCTCCATCCTCAGTTCGACGCTAAGGCTCTGAAGGCTGCCAACATTGCCGGCAAGGGTCTGGGTGCATCTCCCGGTGCTGCCTGCGGTAAGTGTGTATTCTCCGCAGAAGACGCTAAGGAATGGGCTGCAAGAGGCGAAAAGGTCGTTCTGGTTCGTCTGGAAACCTCTCCTGAAGATATCGAAGGTATGAAGGCTGCTCAGGGTATCCTGACTGTTCGCGGCGGTATGACCTCTCACGCAGCAGTTGTTGCTCGTGGTATGGGTAAGTGCTGCGTATCCGGCTGCGGCGACATCAAGATGGACGAAGAAAACAAGAAGTTCGAACTGGCTGGTAAGGTTTATACCGAAGGCGACTTCATCTCCATCGACGGTTCCACCGGTAACATCTATGACGGTATCATCCCCACTGTTGACGCTACCATCGCCGGCGAATTCGGCCGCATCATGGCATGGGCTGACAAGTATCGCAAGCTGAAGGTTCGTACCAACGCTGATACTCCCACTGACGCTAAGAAGGCTCGTGAACTGGGTGCTGAAGGTATCGGTCTGTGCCGTACCGAGCATATGTTCTTCGGTGAAGGCAGAATCGACGCATTCCGCGAAATGATCTGTTCCGAAACCGTTGAAGAACGTGAAGTTGCTCTGGCTAAGATCCTGCCCATGCAGCAGGCTGACTTCGAAGCTCTCTACGAAGCGCTCGAAGGTACTCCCGTTTGCATCCGTTTCCTGGATCCCCCGCTGCACGAATTCGTTCCCACCGAAGAAGCTGACATCGCTGCTCTGGCTGCTGCTCAGGGTAAGAGCGTTGAAACCATCAAGAACCTGATCGCTTCTCTCCACGAATTCAACCCCATGATGGGTCACCGTGGCTGCCGTCTGGCTGTAACCTATCCCGAAATCGCTGCTATGCAGACCAAGGCTGTTATCCGCGCTGCTCTGAACGTTCAGAAGGCTCACGCTGACTGGAATGTTAAGCCGGAAATCATGATTCCTCTGGTAGGCGATATCAAGGAACTGAAGTACGTTAAGAAGGTTGTTGTTGAAACCGCTGATGCTGAAATCGCTGCTGCAGGCGCTGACCTGAAGTACGAAGTAGGTACCATGATCGAAATTCCCAGAGCTTGTATCACTGCTGACGACATCGCTAAGGAAGCTGACTTCTTCTGCTTCGGTACCAACGACCTGACTCAGATGACCTACGGCTTCTCCCGTGACGACGCCGGTAAGTTCCTGAACGCTTACTACGATGCAAAGATCTTTGAAAACGATCCCTTCGCTAAGCTTGACCAGACCGGTGTTGGTAAGCTGATGGAAACCGCACTGAAGCTCGGCCGTCCCGCTAATCCGGAACTGCACGTAGGTATCTGCGGCGAACACGGTGGTGACCCCACATCCGTTGAATTCTGCCACAAGATCGGTCTCGACTATGTATCTTGTTCTCCCTTCCGTGTGCCGATCGCTCGTCTGGCTGCTGCTCAGGCTGCTATCAGCAACAAGTAATTTACGGTAGGTTTTTGTAAAAGGGCAAATCGCTCTATAGTACAAAAGGCAAACTGAATTAAAAAAATTGACCTTGTAGAAGATAATTCTGCAAGGTCTTTTTACACTTGAAACCTTTCAGGAAGCCCCGAAATACGTATTTTCGTAGTTTTGGCAGACATATAAACGAGCTTGCCCCTTAGGATTATAATGAACTTTACCCCGAGACAGCAGATATACGATCCGTCAGCTGAATGTCCAATCTTTTTTATAATCTTTTCATGAAAACCTTTACATTTTGTTCGCGATATAGTATAATAATCCTATCTCAAATTAAAAAGGGAGTGCAGAAAAGTACCCCCATAAAGAAAAAGGAGACAATTATGAGGAAAATGAAAAAAAGTACGATTGTTGCACTGGTAATGGCGATGATCTGTTCATTGATCGTTGTGCCTGTATCCGCCGCGGATGATGCCTCAGAGAAGCATATCCATTCGCTGAATGAGATCGGCGTTTGTACCGCTTGCGAAATGAATGTTCTTTCCCTGCTGAATACAGCATACATCTATTCTTTCCCTCTTGTTTTGATGGATGTTACGGCTGAAAAGGTTACCAACACCGAAACCGCTACGTATACCCAGGCACCCATCAATCAATTTGTTCATGTTCCCGCCTTTGCGGATGCGAATGCAAAAGACATTGTGCTTCCCAATGTGGACACTCTTTACAGCCAGTCTTTTTTGGATCTGAGTGAGACTGCGGTTATCATGGAACTGCCCAAAACAGACCGATTCTGCATCATGCAGGCGATGGATGCCTACAGCAATACCATCGAAATCATCGAGTGTATGAATCTGGAAGACCGGACAACCTACATTTTCACCGGTCCGAATTTTGAAGGCACGATTCCGGAGGGCATGATCGAAATTCCGTGTCCGACCAACATGGTATGGATTCTGGGACGCACTGTGTGCGGTGACAATGAAAACACACCCGCCGACGGTTATCTCATCACCAGAACCATTCAGTATCAGATGAAGATGTACACTCTGGAACAGTACGAAAACGGTACGACCGATGTTCCCCTGACAGGTGAAGTGGAAGAAGAATACGCAGATATCGTTCCTCTGAACTATGTGATCTATAACCTGACTGCAGAAGAATTCTTTGACAGAGCAAATGCGCTGATGCTCACAAATCCTCCTGCAGAAGCGGATGCAACAGTGCTTGCCGCTATGGCTGCTGTCGGTGTCGGCCCCGGACTGGATTTTGATCCCAGCGTTTTGGGCGGCGAAGCTGCGGTTACGGCTCTATATGGCTGGATCCGTCAGAATCTTGTATCCAACTGTGTGGGAGCTTCTGCTGATTACTATAAAGAAAATGGCGTCTGGAGCTGCTACGGTGATCCGATCGGCGACTACGGTACTGCTTATGCGTTCCGTTGTCTGATCGCTCTTGCCGGCTTTGGAGCGAATCCCGCTGAAATGGCGATTTATCCCTCCGCATCCACCGACAATACCGGCGCTGAACTGACCGGAGAAAATGCCTACATCATCCATCTCAATGCGGAGCAGCTTGCGCTGCTGAACAAACACAGCGGCTTCGGCTTCTGGTCTATCACTGCGTACGGAGCTGACCAGTACCTGATCGCCAATGAAGAAAACCGCTACTGCATCAACGACCGAAATGTTGTATATAATGCAGACGGAAGCATTGATATCTATGTGGCAAAGGACGCTCCCGCAGATGCTGAAAAGTATCCCAACTGGCTTCCCGTTGGCGATGCCGGATTTAAGCTCTATTTCCGAATCTATCTGCCCTGCGAAGAGATTCTGCAGAATAACTGGACAATGCCCGGTATTGAGAAGTACACCGAAACAGACACAGACTCCGAAGCTGTTACCCATACGGTCGTGGAAGGTGACTGCCTGTGGAATATTGCCAAAAAGCATTATGGTATCGGTGCCAAGTGGGGCATGATCTATGAAGCCAATAAAGACATCATTCAGAATCCCCGAATGATTTATGCAGGTCAGGTTCTGGTTCTTCCCTGACAAAACAGTATCCATCTGTAGCTTGAGAAAAGTTTACGAATGTAATGCCTTATAATCGGCACGCGGAAAATCATTCATGATCGCAATCCCTATGCTACCCACAGCTCAGGCTGCTATCAGCAACAAGTAATTTACGGTAGGTTTTTGTAAAAGGGCAAACCGATCTATAGTACAAAAGGCAAACTGAATTAAAAAAATTGACCTTGCAGAAGATAATTCTGCAAGGTCTTTTTTTGGTGTCAGCCGAATCAAAACCACCGGTTAAGCCGGTGGTTTGCTCTGCCCCTATAAGGGGCTGTTACCGACCAGCGCTTGTAAGCGACTGAACAGTCCGACGCCCGCACCACTTTCTCAGCTTCCGCTGAAGCGGTTTACTTTTTGCGTTTGTCTGCCGGCTCACCCGTGAACGGGTCTACATATTCTATCCCTTTTCGTTCACACAGTTCTCTCAGTATTTTTCCTATATCTGCACGCAGTTCTCTGTATATGATCTGTCTGCGATATTTCGGGGCAAATACTATATGATACTTGCATTCCCATGTCGAATATGCTAAACTATTTGTGTTAGATGTTTTCATCTTTCAGTCCTCCTGTTTTTGGGGTGCGGTCGCCAAACCACCTCCATTTTACTACAGGGGGACTTCTTTTTCAACTTCAAGCTAAAGCAATTTGCGTTCCACCGACACAGTCGGTGGTTTATTTGGCTGTCACCAAAATACACCGCAGCCGATCAGAATCTGACCGACCACGGTGTATTTTTCCGTTTCATCTTCAAATATTGGAATGTTCCGTACGGTTGAGAATATCGTTCTGAACACTATGATGAAGTGTGGTGTAGTATGCGCTGAAGCCGGATACGCGGACTACCAGATCTTCATAATTCTCCGGATGTTCCATGGCATCCTTCAGCATTTCCCTGGATACACAGTTGATCTGCAGTTCCTGACCGCCCATGCTGAAATATACCTGAATCGCCGCCGTCAGTGCCGCACGTTTTACCGGATCGTTCAGCATATCGGGCGTGTATTTCTGGTTCACAACCGTACCGCAGGAAACCAGTCGGTAATCCGGCTTGCACAGGGAAAGAAATGCTGCCGTGGGACCGTTCTTATCCATTCCATAGGTGGGAGATGCCGCATCGGACATGGGTACACTCGCCAAACGTCCATCCGGCGTAGCCCCGGTAACATATCCCGCTCCTACATTCGCTGTGTTGCTGGCAATGGCTGTATAGAACACACCGCCGTCACGGGTTCTGTACTGTGAGAACACCTTATCCAGATACGAAACGTACCAGATCGCATATTTGTCCACCGCATCATCGTTATTGCCGTACTTGGGCAAACTCTGCAGTTCCGCACGCATGGATTCATAGCCTTCAAAATTGGCAGCCAATGCATCCCGCAGTTCTGTCAAAGTATACTTTTTATCGGTGAATACCATTCTTTCCACGGCGTAAAGCGAGTCCGCAATGGTAGCAATACCCATGCAGCACGCCCCATGAACGGAAGGATACCGTGCGCCGCCGCAGTTGATGTCCATACCTCTGGCGATACAGTCGTCGCAGAACAGTGACATGAAGGGCTGGGCATAATGATGGTAGTTGATACGGCTGTTCTGGTTGTTGAAAAGGGTCACATATTCACCGGCGGAGAAGGCAAGCTGTGCTTCAAAAGCTGCCATGAATTCTTCCATGGTCGTGATCTCCTCAAGGGGTGCGGTTTCGATACCCATAAAGCTCTTCTGGATTGTGGAAAAACCGTTATGGAATACCGCTTCCAGAGAATGGGGTACGTTGAACCGTCCGTCCGACCAGGCAGGCTGTTTGCCGGGAATGAAGTTTTCGATACATCCCACAAAACAATAGTCGCGGGCGTCCTCGATGGTATAGCCGTGTCTGTGCAGAGCGGGAATGTTGACAATGTCGTTCATCAGGGCAGGATAGCCAAGGCCTGTGCCGATGACCTTCAGACATTCGTCCAGGAATTCCGTCGGCATACCTTCATGCATACGTGCGGACAGATTGGGACCCGGAATATTGCAGTCCCTGACGGCGTGGAGGATGGCATAGGACAGTTCATTTATCCCCTCTTCTCCGTCTCTGGTCACACCGCCGATGCAGATATTGTTGACATCATCTCCGCCCATCCAATGTTTTTCACCAATCTTGATGAAGGTGCAGGCCAGCATATCACAGGCATCCTCATGGGTGAGTTTTCCCGTGTCGATATCGTGGCGGTAGAAGGGGTAGAGATACTGATCCATTCTGCCCAGTGCCATAGCATATTTTCCCTGCATGGTAAGAGAAATGTGGATCAGCCAGACAAGATTCAGCGCCTGACGGAAATGTACGGGCTTGTTCCACGAAATATAGGCAAGATCGGAGGCCAGTGTACTCAGTTCCTTCCGGCATTCGGGTTTGTCCGTCTTTGCGGCGGCTTCCAGTGCGGCTTCACTGCTGCGGCGTACAAAGATGGAAAGTCCCTGCAGTACTTCCTTCTGCGCCTGCAGATATTCCACTTTCTCAGGCTCGTTTTTATGCACAACCAGGGATTCCTCGATCCGTGCCATAACACCGCAGATACCATCCTGCAGGAAACGGTCGTACCCGGGCGCGAAATGGTCGGAGTTGGTCCGGAATTCAAGCTCGCCGTAGGAATACTTAATGTTGTTCATCCGCTTCAGCTCGTCTTCGGAAAGGGGCGCTGTATAATCCCCGCGGTAGGAACCGGCGATGCGGTCGTATTCATAAATATGTATGGGATATTGCTCAAACCATGCTTTTTGTGCCGCGGCTCTGGCAGTCACAGGGGATTTACCAAAGGTTTTCCGATAGGAATGGAATCTGATCAGATCAGAAACAAGTTTTTCTCCTGCGGCTGGAATTACCACGGCTTCTTTTAACAGTGCGAGATGATTCATATATTTTTTACCTCCATTTATTCAGAGATGATCATTGTCGTGTTATATCTTACAGATACAGTATAGCAATATTTTCCGCATTTGTCCATGTAAATTTTGGATAGAACTGGACGATTCTGCGATTATTCAACAGAAAAGCTTGAAAATGAAGAAATTTTTTGCTATATTTATACTATAGTAATCCTATGATGCCGTGCGGGAAATATGTACGGCAGACTGCGTAAGGAGGAGCATGCATGGAAGAATATCAACTGTTATTCCATTCTGTGCCGACAGTGACTTTTGCCCACAGATATGCTACCGAAACATACAATATTTCCAGTGCTACTGCGGAACGGCTGATCGAAATCACCTATGTCCTGCAGGGCGGCTGTGACATCTGGCAGGAAGGATGTCAGGAGACGGTTCATGTTCCCCCCGACAGTGTATTTATAACCGTCTATAACCAGCGTGTGCATTTCACAGCACAGGGTTTTCATCATCATGCCACCGTGTGTATCCGCGCGAACTTTCAGACGGTGGAAAACAACGGACTGGTACTGCCCCACGTATTGACTTTTGGCACACCGGACAATCCCATCCGTCCCATGATGGAACAGCTGATTCTGCAGTACAATATGGCACCGGAATCCCCCCTGAATCAGGCAATGGTCTGGGAACTGCTGGGGAAGATCTCCGTTCTGTATCTGGAAGAAAAGGAAGAGCGTAATTTTCCCGGTCAGGCGGTATATGTAAGACGTGCCAAAAAATACATTCACGAACATATATCCCAGCCCCTGCACATCTCGGATATAGCGGCATACCTTTCCCTCTCCGCCGGTTATCTAAGTCATATTTTTTCGGAATTGGAAGGTCAGACGCTGGTGGAATATATCAACACAGTACGGATCCAGCGTGTGGAGGAAATGGTACTGAAATACGGTATGGAGGTCCGGGAAGCGGGTATGCAGGTCGGACTGGCTGATCCCGACTACACCAGCCGTCTGTTCCGGAGAATCCGCGGATGCAGTCTGACGGAACTCCGCAGGGTACGGGAAAAACTGGACACCCCGAAATAATTAAATATGTATATATATTCGTGCAGGGTATAAACTGTACGGAATGGGAGGTTTATAATGGATATAATTATTTTTGGCGGTCAGAGCAATATGCAGGGACAGACCTCGTATGTTCCCGAAGATATCCGTCCCATAACAGGCGGACTGGAATTCCGTCTGAGCGAAAACGGCTACATACCGCTGCATCATCCTGTGGGGGAAGATATAGACAACCACCTCAAAGCAGCCTGTTACGGCTACGGCAGTCTTGTACCGGATTTTGTGGATGTATACCGGAAATACAGAAACGTAACGGTCGGTGCGGTTCATGCGGCAAAGGGTGCCACCAAGATCGAACAGTGGGATCCTGCCGGTGAGAGATATGGGGTGGCTAAGAGTAAAATTGCGGCAAGTCTGGAAAACGCACCGGAACCTATTGAACACAAATATTACATATGGCTGCAGGGCGAATCAGATGCCATTTTCGACACGACGGAGGAAGTCTATCTGGAACGGCTGATCGCCTATAAAAATGCCCTGAAAGCGGATTTCGGCATTGAAAAATTCGGAATCATCCGGGTCGGTTATTTCTGTTACGACGATCCGAAAAAGGACGAGATCATCATGCGTGCTCAGGAAAGAGCCTGCCTGCTGGATGAAGATCTTCTCATGCTGACACGAATCACCGCACAGCTGTCCTACGATGAGCGGTATCTGAATCCCCATGCATCGGGACATTACGACAATCAGGGACTGGCTGTTATCGCCGCAGAATCCGCCCGTACACTGGCAATGTATGCTATGGGACTCCGCGCAGAACAGAAAACCTTTCTGTGATCCGGCAATCGAATAAACAGAAAAAATCGACCACAGTATCTCATGTGATCGATTTTTTATTACAATTACCGTCCGCGCATAAATTCATCCAGGCGCATCAGGGAACGCTCGGTTTCCCTGTTCTTCCACTGGGCGAAAACATCGTTGAAAACATATTCCATGGAAGCTTCAAAGCCGATACTGCTGTCTTCTTTCCAGCATTCCAGCGCTGCCGCCACATTTTCCGTTTCCGCTTCGGCAATGCGCCGCATATATGCTGCCAGTCCATCCGCTGTGGGATCCGTAATGCCCAGCCGTTCTCCTATTGCTTCCCGGGCACCGTCGGGAATATCCTGTTCGCCTGTAACCAGCAGTTTCTTCGCCATCTGCCACTCCATCACGTATTCCGCGGTCAGGAAGGAGCAGTACAGGAACCGCGCCACCGCAATCTGGGAAGCGATCTCACCGCCGGAGACAGCACCCAGCTTTTCCGCAGCCTCCTCCAGCAGAGCCAGACCTTCGGCAAAGCAGGAAACTACTTTTTTCACATGACTGTGCCGCATCAGGATCGGCTGATAGTGGGGGAGGACGGGATCCGCATAAACGGGATTCCAGATACCTGCTCCGTCATGCCATGCCCACGGAACGGTGGGAATTTCCAGCTCATCTTTCGTCTGATCGAACAGCAGGGGATAGGTGGGACCGCACCGGTATGGCCCGTACTGTTCAAAGCCCGATGCCACCACATTGCTCATCCCTTCACTGAAGGCTTCCCACGCCCGTACAGCCAATGCGCCATATTCCCCATAATCCCGCCGGGCGATCTGCAAAAGCATTGCATCGTTTGGCATACTGTTTGTCGTAAAGGCATTTTTGGCAAACAAGCTCAGGAAGGACGGGAGCCAGCCGTAATGGTGGTTCTCCATCAAACCGCAGAGTCCGTAGGATTCATGTGCCTGACATAAGGCTTCATACCGCTTCTGCCATTGCTGGGGTGCGGGAAGATAGGGTACGGCACCGTTATCCCATGTGCGCCCGCCGGTGTTTGCCATACTGTATAACCGGATCCCCAGTTCCTTCGCCTTTTCCGCTTCTTCCGTGAATACATTGGAAGGACCGGGGAACGCCAGGGAATAATCGTCGATTTTGTGTGTCTGTCCGTTTTCTCCCGTAAAGATCTGCCACATTTCAAAGGTCACCAGCATGGTGATTCCCTTCGGCAGATTTTCGATCAGGGACAGCCGCGCTTCCTTTTCCACACCGCCCCAGTTGTAGCTCCAGAAAACAATATCCACATCCGGGTCATAGTGTCGGATGGTATCCTGCACCATGGTCAGAAGCCGCGGGTAATCATAGCAGGGATACCAACCGGGGGATGGGCGGGGTTCATCCCAGGGCTTCAGCTGAAAACGGACGCCGCAGGTGTGGGGATCCTTGGAGGGGAACTCGAAAGTCTCACCCACCAGAATCAACCCCCTGATCCCGGGACAGGTTTTAAACAGCTTACCGAAGGATGCCTCATAATATTCTGCCGCTCCCGGTTCATCGGGATGCACATCACAGAGCAGGTGGCTGTATACATATACATCCAGACCATACCCTGCCGCACGCCAGACCAGATTATTAAAATCACAGTACCCCCTGCAGGCACCCGGCCAGAGAGGATCCGGATCCTTGAACCCGTGGAGATGGCTGTCGGGATGACCGGCGTATACGATGATCGCATCCATGCCCGCATGCGCTGCCGCTTCCAGAAAATTATCCGGGAAGGTATCCAGTTCCGTTCCCGAATGGGTCATTCTGGGAAAAAACAGGGGGGCGTGTTCTGCATCTTCGGGAATCAGTCCGCATTCACCGCGGAGACGCATACTGTCTTCCAGATAATAAACACCTTTGGCAGTCCCTCTTTCGGTTTTGCCTGTGATAAGTACATGGTTCTTTGTGATCACCGCCCGGAATGTTCCTTCCGTTGCAGAAGCCACGGGACAGTCCGGCACATCCTTTTCTTCCGTCAGCAGAATATACTTCTCCGGCTTCTCCAGATAGGGCTTTATATCCTGTACCCACCGGATTCTGAGAAATACGCCGAATGCATCCCCGAAGAAACGACAGAGATCTTCCGCATAATACCGCACCAGCCGGGAATCGGATCGGGGGACGATGATCTCCCAGCTTTCGTCAATGATGCACACCCCATTTCCGCAGGCATTCGGTGTGGGTTTCAGGGGAGGCACCTTACAGAACTCCCGGTTGCGGAAACTGTAATCGTGATTTTTTGTCATTGTATATGATTTCCTCATTTGTTAAAACAGGGCGTTCAATAGATTCCGATAAAGGACAGGATCGGACAGACACGGGAATCGGTAATGCGCAGCCGCACAGTATCCGTTTCCACCGCATCAAATCGGGCAATCTTCTTATATCCGATGGTGGTACCGGCGCAGATTTCCGTATATTCCCCGTCCGCTGTCTTCGCTTCGATCACAAATTTTTCCACACGCTGACTCATGGGAATGTGTTCCTTGATCACCACATGGGTAATTTTCTGTACATTTTCCCATTTCAGTGTGATTTCTGCGGTATTTTCACCGTCGAAGGGTTTATAATAAGCATTGTAGTTGTCTTCCCGCAGATGATCCGCCGTGTGGTAACCGTCATCCTTGTCCGCTGTAAACACCGCATTTTCCGCCAGATTCACGGCGAAGGTTTTCCGTATGTATTCCCCCATCTCCCGCAGGCGCTGTACATCCGTTTCATGGAACAGTCCCTGTCTGTCCGGAGGAATGTTGAGCAGCAGTTTGGAATTGCCGCCCACGGAACGATACCAGATATCCATAAGCGTATCCAGTGAACGTACCGCATCATCCTGGGACGCATGATAGAACCAACCCGGACGGATGGATGTATCCGTTTCGGCGGGGTACCATCTCAGACCCACTGCGCCATCCAGAAATTCTCTGCTGCCCAGATCCCGCAATGTGTCCTCAATCTTCTTTTCCCGGAAAGAATCATCATCCGTATGCTGACTGATCTTCGCCACTTCATCGGGATCGGCAAAACGGACGGGCAGAACGGACCATTCGCTTTCTCTGGTATCCCCCGCTTCATTGCCGCACCAACGCACATCCGGTCCTGTGACGGCAATGCAGGCATTGGGCTGAAGCTTGCGGATTAAGGCATAATATCTTTCAAAATCATATACCTGCCGCTTGCCGTTTGGTCCCTCACCGCAGGCACCGTCGAACCAGACCGTAAACACATCCCCGTATTGGGTCAGCAGTTCCGTCAGCTGATTGCAGAAGAAATCGTTGTATTCCTCCGTACCGTACAGGCTGCAGTTTCGGTCCCAGGGAGAAAGGTACACGCCGAATCCGATTCCCCCTCTGCGGCAGGCATCGGAAACTTCTCTCACCACATCCCCCTTACCGTCCCGGAACGGACTGTTCTTTACGCTATGTTCCGTATAAGCGGACGGCCACAGGCAGAAACCGTCGTGATGCTTGCAGGTCAGGATCAGTCCGCGGATACCGGCAGACTTCAGGGCATCCACCCACTGATCGGCATCAAGCTCCGTAGGGTTGAACAGGGATTCGGGTTCGGTTCCGTCCCCCCATTCCATATCGGTAAAGGTATTGACGGAAAAGTGGGCAAAAGCGTAAAACTCCATTTGTTCCACGATCATCTGCCGGGACGTGGGATGGCATTTTACCAGTTCCTTATCATAACTGAGCTGCGGGTACATAAGAGGACCTCCTTGGTTTTGGTAATAATAATTATATTGTATGTAACCATTATACAATCATTCGGCGAGAAAAAATAGGACTTTTTTGACCTTCTATACGGCTGTTTTGCACACTTTTCCCAATCCCCTTGTTTCTTCAGGTGGGTTGTGTTATAATTCTTTTGCAGGAAAAGATCCCGAAATACCCTCGGTTGTGCCCGATACAGCCGGGGAAACGCGCATTATCATTAAAATTTTCCTGGGATACAAGTCCTTTCTCTGTAATTACAGTATACCATAGATCGCACGGAATATCTATAAGATTTTTGAATGAAATGGGGTGTGTTGGTATGAATATCCTTGAAGAGGAAATAACGTCCTATGTATTTCCCGATATTACCTATGACCGACTGCAGAAAAAGTGTCTGTTCCCGGCTTCTCCCCAGGGGGTCATCCACCAACATAAGCGTTATGAAATCTACCTGAACCTCGGCGATCCTGTGCAGTATGTTACGGAAGAACATATTATGGAGCTTCCCTTCGGCGGCGTTGTGATCACTCCCCCCGGCGTAAAGCATTATGCGTACACAAACACCGGCAACACCTACCACCGTATGCGTCTGCATCTGGAACCGCGGGTTTACGATATCGCTGCGGAATATCAGCCATCCCTCCGTATGCTGCTGGATAATCCCTGCCGTATGGCTATACTGCCGGAAGACCCGATGAAGCACGCCAAAGCCTTGGAATCCATCGCGGAAACTGCCGATCAGGCATCGTACCTTTCTCTGGTTCTGCCGGTACTGGAACTGGTTCTGCACATTGACCGGCAGATGGAGATGGACGGACTGCAGGAAAAGGAAATCAAATGTATGCCCCATCTGCTGTGGGAAATTCTGCTGTATATCCATCAGGACAATAATTTTCTGCGCCTCTCATCAAACCGTGAGATTGCCCAGCAGTTTTATATAACCGAAAGTTATCTGTCACGGATGTTCCAGCAGTACATGCCGGTAACCGCCCATCGTTATCTGCTGGGACTGAAGATCAATTACGCACGCTCTCTGCTGCTCAACGGACTGTCGGTAACGGAGGCATGCTATGCGGTGGGATTCTCGGACTGTTCCCATTTCATTGCCATATACAGGCAGTACACGGGTGAAACCCCCGGCAATACCGGCCGTCAGCGTTCTGCACCCATTTTATAATATCGAACACATGAATGCAGCCGACATCCGGGCTTCACGATAAGACATTCTCAGAAAAATATATATCCATACCCGTGATGCCTGAAAGGAGATACCCTATGACATCCTGTAAATTTCTTGCTTTTTCTGACCTGCACCACGAACCGCAGGTATTCCCTCACGATGCTGAATCCTATCTGCAGCAGATACTGAACCGTGCGGATGCGGAGGAAGTATCCTTTGTCGTCCAGCTCGGGGACTTTCTGCATACACCGGAGTTCAATTCCGCATTGGCAGACATATATGCTGATCATCCCCTGCCTACATATAACGTATTCGGCAACCACGATACGGATCAGGAAAATTACGATTATATTCTGCGTATGTACCGTCTGGAAAGAGGGTATTATCATTTCGACCGTGACGGCTACCGTTTCATCGTGCTGGACCCCAATTACTGCCGCAACAGTGAAGGGGATCTGATCCATTATGCCCCCAAGCAGACCCGCGAACACTACCGGGGCACGCTCCCCCAGGAACAGCTGGACTGGCTGCAGGAAACCATCAGTGAATCTCCCCATCCCTGTGTGATTTTCAGTCACCAGAGTCTGGAACGCACGGACGGCTTCAGCAACCGGGATGATGTATGGCGTATCATCTGCCGTGCCAACTGCCGGAAGGAACACAGTGTGATTCTGTGCATCAACGGACACTACCACTGTGATTACTGCACATTCGTAAACGGTGTATGCTGTCTTGACCTGAACTCCTCCTCATACCACTGGACGGAAGCCCCGAATAATCTGTATCCCCAGGAATTCTACGAAAAATTCCCTCTGTCCAGAAATTCCCTGCTGTACGATTCGCCTCTGTCCGCCGTGATCACACTGGAGGGTACCGACCGTATTACCGTATCCGGAGCAGCTGGCAAATTCCGCTTCTCGCCTACCAGAGAAGATGTAATAGCACTGACGGAATACCGCCGTCTGTGCCTGGATCGGCTCTGCGTGCCGTATATCAGTGATTATCGGATTGATCTGAAGAAAAACAGCGTGGAACGCTTCCGGAAAGAATAATTCCTTTCAAATATTCCTTTCAAACTTGCCCTGTGGGAGAAATCCTGCGGCGAATTCCCAAAGTAAATTCCACAGTAGGAAAGGAGTGGAATTTAGTATGAGAAACGATGGAAATAAGAGTGGGAAAAGTAAAAAAGAAGAATGAAACAGCCCCAGATTACAGCCAAAATCCCCAAAAAGAGCATGG